>NZ_JBNAGB010000020.1:0-93475 GCF_049800975.1 Sagittula sp. S175 | reverse complement strand
CTGATCCACAATCAGGCGCTCTAACCAACTGAGCTAAGGCGGCACTGGCGGCGATTTACAAACTGCGCCGCGGGATTGCAAGCCGTTACATCGGAATTTTTTCACTCCGCCGGGAACAAGTCAAGCTCCCAGCCCTGCTCCACCACCGGCACGCCGAAACTGACCTTCGGTTCGCTGCGCACCAGCTGCCAGCCGGTCGCCTTGTACAGGGCGCAGGCGGCGCGGTGGCTCTCGTGCGTCCACAGCTCCATCCGCCGATAGCCCGCCGCCCGCGCGAATCCCGTGCACTCGGACAACAGCCGCCTGCCCAGCCCCTTGCCCCGCGCCTCGGGCACCAGGAAGAACAGCCGCAGCTTCGCCACCTCCGGCGCGCCGCCCCTGACGCAGAACACCGACCCCAGCCGCTGCCCGTCCTCTCAGGCGATGAAGGACCGCTCGCAGGCCGGGTCATGCCCCGCCGCGAAGCCTTCGAGAATCTCCCGCACCAAGGCGCCGAAACTGGCGTCGAACCCCTCGTCGCGGGCGTAGTCCAGCGCATGGCGGTCCACAAGCCAGTCCAGATCCCCCGGCGCCATCTGCCTGATCGTGATCATCCGCCCTCCGCTTGCAAAACCCTGTCGCCCCGGATACCCCTGCAGGCCATATCCCCGCAAGCATCGGACCAATCGCCATGGGCATCAACGACGAACAGGACATCGAGGCCAACCTGCAAATCGGCCCCACCGACCAAGGCATGGTGCGGCTGTTCATCTTTGCGGGCGACCTGGAAATCCCGATGGACTTCGACCCCGAGGAAGCCGACGACATCGCCGAGGAACTCCGCGCCGCCGCCGAAACCGCGCGCAACATGTCCCAGGGCAAGAAAAAGCGCTGACCGAATTCGCCTGCCTGCGGCAGGTGACCCGTTCGAGGTATGTCGCCCGCCGGCGGCACCCCCCCGTGTGTTTTTTTTCGGTGGCCGGGGCCACGCCACCGGCGCGCGGGCTGCGCCCGCGCGCAATGCCCCCACGGTATCGGCAACCGCCATGCCCTCCGGGGCTGCGGCCGACCAATGCCTTACAGTCACCGTGCAAAACCGCCCGATGCTCAACGGAAGCTTGCCACGCTATGCGCGACGGCGCAGCGCTGCCCCACACCCACCTTTGGTTTTGTCATGCCTTGCATGACAGCGGGGGCTCTGCCCCCACACCCCCGAGGGTATTTGGATCAAGATGAAGGGCAGGAACGCGCCCTGCTTCATCTTGATCCAAATACCCTCGGGGTCCGGGGCAGCGCCCCGGTCCGGCCCTGTCGTGTCTCACCCCCAGTGAAGGCCCGCGCCCGGGTCCCGCAAGGCCTGCAACCGGCGAGCGGCGTGAACGGCGAATTTCTGCAGCATCTTCTTGCGCCGCGCGGGCGTGAGCTTTGTCTCGGGCGACATGCGCAGGATTTCCGCGTCATAGCTGTCGGCGATGATCAGCCCCGTGCCCTCGGGCAGCAGATCTGTCGGAAAGGCCTCGTCCACCGCCCAGAAATAGCGGTCGCACCATTCTAGGTAGCCCTGCCACTTGGCATCGCCCAAGAAATCCGCGCGCGAGGACTTGCATTCGACGACCCACAGCTCGCCCTTGGGTCCCAGCGCCATGACGTCCACCCGCAAACCCCTGTCCGGCACGAATTCCTCGATCACCGCGAACCCGTGCGAGGCAAGGTGACGACAGACGCCCCGCGCAAGCAGCTGGCCGGGCAGAAGCGTGGGGTCCATTGGGGCAACGGGGGGGGCAACGGGCAAATCCATGCTTATTAGTTATGAACGTTACGTGAACAAATGCAACCAGCCCCCCGCGACGGTTGCAAAAACCTGCCGAGACCGCATCTTTCAACAACTGCCATTGCGGAGACACGATGCCATCCGATCCCCTGTACCCGTCCCGTGACGAGTCGCTCGACAGCGCCCGTCAGAACGCCCGCGGCGTGCGTTATGCCCGTGAGCTTGAAGGCCATATCACTTGGCTCGACACCTTCTCCGGCACCGCGCTGGGGGTCCTGTCGGTGGCCTCGGGCATCTACACCTACCTCGGTGTGTCCTCGCTCCTGGACGAGAATGGCGCCATGTCGGTCTTTGCCGCCATCGCCTATTCCACCGCTGTCTCGGTGGGCATCTTCGTCTTCTGGTCCTACCTCATGCGCCTCTTTCCCGCCGTCCGCACCAACCGCGCACGCGGTGGATTGCTGGCCGCCATGGGGCTGGGTTCGCTGGCCATCGTCGCCATGTCGTCGTGGCTGAACGCTGCCGCGCTGGCCGGATCGGCAGCGGTGGAACAGCACCTCGCCAAGACCGTGCAGGACTATCAGGTCGCTTTGGAGCGCGCCCACGAGATCGCCCTGACGGGCCAAGCGCTGGAGCGCGACGTTTCCCGCACCCGCCAGTCCTTCGAGGATCTGTCTCAGCAGGAGGCCGAAGGCTCGCTCTCCGGTCTTGCCGGGCGCGGGGCCGTCTTCCGCGTGCTGCGCCAGAAAGCCGCCGAACTGACCGCGCTGGAAACCCAGATCGCCGCCCAGACGCCGCTGGTCGAGAATGCCTTTACCGAGGGCAACACCATCCTGTCGCGGATGCGTGCCCTCACCGTCGAACCGGGCAATGTCGAGGCGCGCTCGGTCGAATTCTCCGAGGCCGCCGTACGCCTGCAAGGCCTCATCACCCAGTTGCGCCAACTGTCGGTGGCGCCCTTGGTGGAACGCGCCGCGCAGGATCTGGCGGAATCCGTGGTGCTGCCGGAACTGGACAGCTCCACCGCCGCCGGGCGGGCGGACCAGTCGGCGACCATCACCTCTGTGCTCGAAGTCTTGGGCCAACGCGCCGCAACGCTGGAACGCGCTGCGCAGGCCGTGCAATCGCTGGAGCAGCCGACCGACGTGACCTACACGCCGGTCTCCTCTGCCGACGCCGTCATCCTTTATGCACGCAACTTCGTGCCCTCCTGGGCCGGGGCCATCGCCATCGACCTGCTGCCCGCCGTTCTAGTTTTCATCCTCGCGATCACCCATGGCGCGATCCGCAACGGACGCGACGGCAGCGGCATCGAGGACACCATGACGCTGGCCGAACTGCGCGCCGCCGTGGTCGCCCTGCGCGATGTCGAGGGGCTGGCGCACCTGCCGCCCGCCGCCCCCCGCCCGACCATGGACCCGCCCCAAGAGCCCGCGACGCGCCGGGAGGCGGCCGAATGAGGACGTCCGAGGCCTGCACAGAGGGGGCTCTGCCCCCATCGCGCTGGCGCGCGACTCCCCCGCGGTATTTTCGTCAAGATGAAGCCAGGGGCCGCGGCGCCCCGGACCGGCGGAGCGTTGCATGAGCGCGGGTGACCAGAGCGCGCGGCCAATCGCCCGCACCCTCTCTGCCGTCCTGATCTTTCAACTGGGGATCGGCGCGCTGCTGATCCTCGGCGACATGCGCGCCGGGTCGCTGTCGCTGCCCTTCTCCTCCCCCGACGCGCCGCGCCTGTCCGAACCCGTCCGCCCCGGCGACCAGCGCCGCCTCTACCAGCCGACGCGCGACCGCCCGACCGTGCAGCCCGCCCGCGACCCGGGCGATCTGCCCGACCGCCTGACCCTGACCTTCGAGGACGCGCAATGGCGGCTCGAAGGCGCGATCACCCCCGGCGACGCCGCCCGCCTGATCCCGCAGATCGACCGCGCCGATCCGCCCGTGGATACCCTGCTGCTGCAATCCCCCGGAGGCTCCGTCCAGGACGCGCTCGACCTCGGTCGCCACCTGCGCGACCGCGGCATCGCCACCTCCGTGCTCGCGGGCGAGATCTGCTACTCCGCCTGCCCCTACCTCTTTGCCGGCGGCACGACCCGCAGCGCCGAACCCGGCGCCTCCATCGGCGTCCACCAGCATTCCTTCGGCGAGAACACCCTCCTGCCCGCCTTCACCGCCATCGACGACATCCAGCGCGGGCAGGCCGAGGTCATGACCTACCTCGACGACATGGGCCTCGACGTGCGCCTCATGCGCCACGCCCTCGCCACTCCTGCCGACGAAATCTACATCCTCCTCCCCGAAGAACTCGAGCGATACAAATTCGTCACGAAACCCGACAGCTGACCCCTTGCCAGCCGCCCCTGCCCGCCTTACCTCACTCCACGGCGGGTTTCTGTCCTTCGCGTGAACAGGGTACATTCCGGTGGCCTTAAGCAAATCCGAGGGAGCTGGCTCTGACTTGGCCCTGGCCCTGTTACCTGGCGCCCACCTGTATATACAGGTCCTCGGGAATGCAGTCCCACACGGTTGCGATGGTTCCCGCCGCTAAAGCCTGCAGGGCTTTAGCGGCAGCCGGAAAAGTGGCCTTTCCACAGGAAAGGCTCACGACCGGCACCTCTCCATTTCAGAACACGTCTTCAGAACACATCCACCAACTGCACGCCAAAGGGTCGGTGGGGTGAGCACTGGTCCGCCTCAGGCGGCTGACTGTCCGGGGGACAGTCAGAAGTGCGAACGGGCGAAGCCCCGAGCACTTGGCCGCAGGCCAACACTCCAGACCCCGGCCCGACCACGACCCGCCCAAATTCAAACCTTCCGCAGAACGTCTCGCTTCACGGCCTCCGCCGTCACCCGCACCGGCTCCCCGGTCACGCGCGGCTGACGCTTGCCGCCACCCGGAGTGTCATCCTCCGCCATCCGCATGATGGAAATCGCGAACTGCACGCCTGCAAAGACGATCCCGTTGGCAAAGAACAGCATCGCTACCGCGATCCACCCCACGGGCGAGGTGCTCACGAGATGCCAGAGGTTCGCCACGTTGTAGAACAACAGCGCCCCGACAAAGAGCGCCGACAAACCGAACCCGGCCAGCACCTGCACGATGTACAAACGGATCAACTGCGGCATCTCACGCCCTCCATACATTCACCATTCAAGATACATCGCCCCGCACCAAAGACAACCCCGCGCCTTGCCGCACCCGACGGTACACACCTTACCCTAACGAAAGCCAAAGGCGATCCCGTAGGGTGCGTGCTCTGCACGCACCGCGCCCGCGCAAAACCTGCGCGTTAACCGAAACTGACGCAACGTCATCCGAAACAGGTTAACAACCGGCCGGTTTACCCCCGGTTTCCGGCCGGTTCTGCCCTTAACACCCGTTCACACAGCTTGCTGTCCCGGTAACCCGTTGTGCCGAACCCGAAGCCAAAATCTACATCCGGGGCCCCAAAGCAGAGCGCGCGGCGGGTTAACCCCACCGCGCGCTGCGTTAAACCTGCGATCTGTTAACCCAAGGGTTAAAACGCCTCGGGTCTTGCCTCGCTCAGAAAGCTTCCGGCTTCGCCTCTCTGGCCATATGATCCAGCACCGCATTGACGAATTTCGCCTCTTTCCCGTCCGGGAAAAAGGCGCCTGCCACGTCGACATATTCCACGATCACCACCTTCGGCGGCGTGTCCGTCGCGACGAATTCCGCCCCCGCCGCGCGGAACAGCGCGCGCAGAACCGGGTCGATGCGCGCTATGGGCCACTTCGCCACAAGGGCGCGGTCGGTCATCTGGTCGACCTTCGCCTGCCAGCGCACGGCCTCTTCCAACACCTTGGAAAACAACTCCAAATCGCCGTCGATGTATTCGTCGCCCTCTTCGGTCACCATGCCGAAACGGTGGTTGACGAACTCGGCCCGGACCTTGTCCAACCCCTGTTCGCCCACTTCCATCTGGTACAGCGCCTGCACCGCATAGAGCCGCGAGGCCGAGCGCATCTTGCGCTTCTGGTTGCCCGAAAGCACCTTCGGCGACCGCGGTGCCGCGTCTTCCATTCCTGTTTCTTCGGTCATGCAACCGATCCCTTTCCCTCACCGGCCATGAGCGTGTCGTCGCCCATCGGCTTGAAGCCCACGCCCTTGCGTTGGCTTCCGAATTTCCGTGCGATTGCAATCAGATGCAGGGCCGCAGCCGCCGCGCCGCCGCCCTTGTTCTGACCGTCCGAATCGGCGCGCACCGCCGCCTGATCGTAGTTTTCCACCGTGAGGATGCCGTTACCGATGCACAGCCCCTGCAATCCCAACATGGTCAACGCCCGCGACGAGTCATTGCAGACCGTGTCGTAATGCGTTGTTTCTCCACGAATAACGCAGCCCAAGGCGACGTATCCGTCAAAGTTCGACAGCCGCTCGGCGATGCCGATGGCGGTCGGGACCTCCAGCGCGCCGGGCACTTCGATGATCTCGTGCCAACCGCCCACGGCCTCGACCTCGGCGATTGCGCCCTTGACCAGCTGGTCAGCGATGTCCTTGTAGTAGGGCGCGACCACGATGGCGATCTTCACCGGCTTGTCGAATTCGGCACGCGGCAGCGTGTAATGCGTCTCGTTCGATGCCATCAGCCCAGCTCCGATATCTTGCGGGTTTCAACGATTTCAAGGCCATAAGCCTCGAGCCCCACCACCTTGGGCTTGGGCGAATTGGTCAGCAGCACGAGCTGCGACACGCCCAGAGACGACAGGATCTGCGCCCCCAAACCGTATTGCCGCAGGGTCTGCGGTGACACGTCCGCCCCCACGTTCAGCCGCGCCGAGGTGTCGCGCAGCAGCACCACCACGCCGCGCCCTTCGTCGGCCACAGCCTGCATGGCCAAGCGAAATTCATCCGCGCGCCCCTTGGCGCCAGTACCCACAACATCGAGCATCGGGTCCAGCGCGTGCATCCGCACCAGCACCGGGGAGTCACCGGAAACATCGCCTTTTATCAGTACGATATGCTCGTCGCCATGGGTCTCGTCGGTGTAGATCCGCATGGTCCATTCACCGCCGAACTCGGACTGGATGACCTCTTCGGTGCGCACCTTCACGAGGTTGTCGTGCCGGCGGCGATACTTGATGAGGTCGGAAATCGTGCCGATTTTCAGCCCATGCTTCTGGCCAAAGGCGATCAGCTCCGGCAGGCGGGCCATCGTGCCATCGTCGTTAATGACTTCGCAAATGACCCCCGAAGGGTTCAACCCCGCCAACCGCGACACATCCACCGCCGCCTCCGTATGCCCCGCGCGCACCAGCACGCCGCCCCGCTTGGCGCGCAGCGGGAACACATGCCCTGGCGTCGCGATGTCCTGCGGCCCCTTCGAAGCGTCGATGGCCACTTGCACCGTCCGCGCCCGGTCGGCGGCCGAGATGCCCGTGGTCACCCCCTCGCGCGCCTCGATCGAGGTGGTAAAGGCCGTTTCATGACGCGACGAGTTGTTCGTCGACATCAGGGAAAGCCCAAGCTCTTCAATACGTTCCGGCGCCAAAGCCAGGCAGATCAAGCCACGCCCGTACAAAGCCATGAAGTTGATCACATCCGGGGTCGCCCATTGCGCCGGGATCACCAGGTCGCCCTCGTTCTCGCGGTCCTCGTGGTCGACAAGGATGAACATGCGCCCATTGCGGGCATCGTCGACGATCTCCTCGACCGAGGAAATCGCGTCGCGCCAGTTGCGTTCCACCTGGCCTGGGTTCTCGTAATCGATCATGGCGCCTCGCCTCTGTGTCATTCGGCGGGATACGCCAGAGCGGCGGCAAAGGCCAGAGCCTCGACCGCCGCCGTCAACGCGGGCCACGATTTTTCGCAGAAAAATCGCGCCCCCGCGCGATCAGAACAGCACCACGGCCCCTTCGCGGCCCGCATCGGTCGCCGTGTAGGTGCAACTTTGCGCCAGCACCCCGTCCGGACGGTGCAGGGTGATCGTGCCACCTCGGTTGCGCAGCACTCCGTCGTTGCGCGGCACGGTAAAGCGGAACACCTCTCCCGGCGCAACATCGCGCGCCGCCAGGGTAAAGCGCGTGCCGTTGGGTGCCGTCACGGTCCACCCCAGCAGGTTCCAGGTCTGGTCCGAGGTGTTGATGATCTGCAGGAACTCGCGCCCGCCCTCCGGGTTCACCGGGTTGATCATGGCCGCGATGATGTGGAACGGCTCGAGCGCCAGCACATCCCGTCCATCCCCGCCATGCAGGATGTCGGACCCACCCGGGCCGACCAGCGTCTCCTGCAGCTCGCCTGGCAAAAGCGTATCCTGCACGCCCCCCGGCGTCAGGGTGTCCCCGCCGATATCGATGGTGTCCTCGCCGCCTTCGACGATGTCGATCACATGCGCCTTCACGAAGCGCGGAAAGAACGTCCGGATGCCGCGCGCATGGTCCAGCCGGTGCAGGTCCAGCTGATATTCCGCCCCGTTGATCACCGCCATCTTGCCGCTTTCCGTCAGCGCACGGATCAGCCCCAGCGCCATCAGCCCCTCCGGCGAGCAGCCGACGAAGAACCCGCCGATGGGCTTTGTCAGGGTCCGCCCCTGTCCGCCATCGCCGCCCGGCGCGTCCCATTCCATCGACAGCGTCACCACCTCGGGGATCAGAACGCCCTCATGAGGGCGCTCCGCCCTGCCGTAGCGCGGCCCGAGATACAGCAACCGATCCATCCCCGGCACGCCCCCGATCACCGCGCCGCCATCGTCGATCCAGTACTTGTGCCAGTAATGATAGCCGCCGATCTTCGTCGCCCCCGAGGCCTACTCGCCGACAAAGACATGCTCGAAGCCCGACGCCTCCTCCTGTCCGCCCGAGCGCCCGATCTCGAACCAGCATTCCCGGATCTTTGCCGCCATGAACGCGCGCGGCACCGGCACGCCGCCGCGCGTCTCAAGCACCTGCCGCGCCAGTTCCATCACCGGCGTGTCCAGCGCGGCCTCGATGAACCGCGTCTCTTCCTCCAGCTCCTGCGGTCGCAGCACCTCGCGGGCGCGGCGTTCCAGTGCGTAGTTGTTCAGCAACTCATTGCACAGCCGGTAGGTCTGCGCTTTGTGCTCGGGGATGACCACCTCGGCCAGTACCCTGAAATCGCGCGACACCGGGCCGTCCGGCTCATTGACCACGACATAGCCGCGCTTGGGGTCCTTAGGCTCGCCGGGCCGCAGCGCGGGCAGGCCATTGCCCGCCATGTCCGCATCCCAGATCTGTTGATAGACGATATCCACTTTGCAAAACCTCCGGCTGAAAAACCATTTTCGACAACACCGGAAGTATAACGCGACTCACCCCAAGCGCCCAAGCGCTGCCCCGCCTGTCACGAAAGTTTCACAGGCGGCGCCGTCACACCTGCAACGTCAGTCGAATATATCCTCGATCAGGTCGAAGGCCTCGGCCCACAGGTCCTTCTTGCGCTTCTTGCGTTTGCGCAAGGTCGCCTCCAGATGGTCGAGCGGCGAATGCACCGCCCGCCGCTTGCCCTTCTTGCCCTCGCGCACGGGCTGGTGCGCGGCGCGGTCCACCGCATCGTTGCGCAGGTTCTTCAGATCATGCAGCGGCGCGCCACAGGCAGAGCAGGCAAGCTCGTGCCTTGCCTTGTCCAGAACCAGCGCGGCGCGGGTGCCGCAATAACAACAGGTGGCGATTTTCGTGTTTGGCATATGTCCCAAATAGGCGTTCCAACCCGACAATTTCAACCGATGGCACGGGCATTTGCGTAGCCCCCATCAGCCCCGTATGGCGTAAAGCCCCACAGCCGCCGCGTTCGACACGTTGAGCGACCCGAAATCCCGCGCAAAGGGGATCTTCACCAGCAGGTCCACCGTCTCGCGCGTCTTTTCCCGCAGACCCGGCCCCTCGGCCCCCAGCACCAGCGCAATCGGCAGGTGGCGCTTGCCCTCGATCGCCTCGTCGATGGTCACCTCCGCCTCGCCATCCAGACCCAGCACCAGATACCCCATCCCCTGCAAGGCCACGATGGTATCCGCGAGGTTCCTCTCGCGCAGGTAGGGCTGGCGTTCCAGCGCGCCGCTGGCGGTCTTGGCCAGCGCGCCCGTCTCGGGCGCCGAATGGTGCCGCGTCCCGATCACCGCCTGCGCGCCGAACACCTCGGCCGAGCGCAGGATCGCCCCCACGTTATGCGGATCGGTCACGCGGTCCAGCAGCACCAGCCGCAGCGCGCCCTCGCCCGCGATCGCCACGTCATCCAGCCGCCCCCAGTCCAGCGGCTTCACCTCCAGCGCGGCGCCCTGGTGTACCGACTGCGGGTCCAGCGGCGCGGCAAACCGGCGCGGGTCGCTGATCTCGGGCTCGATCCCTGCCTCTGCCACCGCATCGGCCAGTTTCTCGGCGGCATTCGGCGTCAGGATCAGCCGCAGCTTTTCGCGTCGCGGGTTCAGCAGCGCGTCGCGCACGGCGTGATGGCCGAACAGCCAGACGGTCTCTGCCGACGAGGCCTTGCGCGCCTGTTCCTTCTCCACCACCCACTTCGGTTTCTTCGCCATTTGCGGCCCCTTTTGCTCTGGCCCCCCTCTTGCCTGCGACCAGATCGGATTCCAAGAATTTTTCTTGTTGACGCCCCCCGAGGGCGGCTGTAATCAGCGCCCCACGCTCCGAGGCAACACGCTTCGGAACGCACGGTGGGCGACAGGCCGCAAGGTGTGGCAGGGGACTGTAACTCCCTCGCGGAGACGCACGCCTGGTTCGATTCCAGGGTCGCCCACCATCTTCTCTCAGCTTTCAGACTGACTGCAACGATGGTGCTGCCGTGCCTGCCGTTCCCCTGACGCCGACCGCCCTGCGGTTCGCGGAACCACTGTCAGAATCCGTCAGGACAAGCGCCGATGCACATGCCACATGCACAATTGTAGATTGTGAGGGCGCGCGAATCCCGCCACGACTGCCTTCAGGACATGATCCGCAAAAGGAGTCTCTCATGAACAGACGCGCATTCCTCTCCTCCTCCCTTCTGGCCACGCTTGGCGCGGCCTCCGGCCTCCGGGTCGCCCCTGCGCTGGCGCAATCCGGTACGCCGGGCCTTGCCGTCGCGCAAAGCTTCCCCGTCGGTGCCGCCACCGTCACCGCCTTTTCCGACGGCTTCCTGCCGATCACGGCAGATGCGCTGGCAGGCATCACCCCCGAGGACTTCAAGGCCCTCCTTCAGGCCGCCTACATCGACGGCGCTTCAAACCCCACCGGGGTGAACGCCTACATGATCGAGTTGGGCGACCAGCGGGTCATGATCGACACCGGCACCGGCAGCCTGATGGGGCCGGGTTTGGGTCAGCTGGGCGCGAACATGGCGGCCTTTGGCGTCGATCCCGCCAGCATCACCCGCGTCATCGCCACGCACCTGCACCCCGACCATATCGGCGGCGTGTTGATGCCCGATGGCAATCCCTTTGCGCAGGCCGGTCTGGTGGTCAGCCAGCCCGAGATCGACTTCTGGCAGAGTGACGACATGATGAACGGCGCGCCCGAGCAGTTCCGCCCCTTCTTCCAGCAGGCGCGCGACGCGGTCACGGCCTTTGGCGAGCGGGTCGAGGTGGTGGCCGAAGGCGCCGACCTTGGCCAAGGCCTGTCCTTGGTGCCTCTGCCGGGGCACACGATGGGCCACAGCGGTGTGCGGCTGGAATCCGAGGGCCAGAGTCTGCTGATCTGGGGCGACATCGTGCATGTCGCGCCGGTGCAGTTCGCCCGCCCTGACGTGACCATCATGTTCGACGCCGTGCCCGAGATGGCCGCCGAAAGCCGCGCGCGCATCATGGCCGAAGTGGCCGAGGACCGCACCATGGTCGCCGGGATGCACCTGTCCTTCCCGGGCTATGGACACGTCGAGGCCGCGACCGAAGGTTACCGCTTCGTGCCCGCGGCCTATCCCTACGGCTGAATTGGTCGCGCGGGGGTCAGCCCCCGCGCCGCCCCGTCACGACGCTGACGGCAAAGAGCACGGCCGCCGCGCAGACGACGCTTGGCCCGGCGGGCGTGTCCAACACCCAGGCGGCCCAAAGCCCGCCCAGCGCCGCCAGCACACCCAGCGCCGCCGTGCCCGCCAGCATCCCCTCGGGCGTGCGCGACCATGGCCGCGCCGCCGCTGCCGGGATGATCAGGAGCGCACCGATCAGCAGCGCACCCACCACCTTCAGCGCCACGGCCACCACCAGCGCCAAGGCCAGCATCAGGATCAGCCGTTCGCGCCTTGGGTCGATGCCTGCGGCCCATGCCAGATCCTCGGACACGGTGGACGTCACCAGCGCCTGCCAGCGCGACAGGATCAGCGCCGCCACCACCGCGCCGCCGCCCCAGATCACCACAAGGTCCGCCTTGGTCACCGCGAGGATATCGCCGAACAAATAGGTTTCGAGGTCCAGCCGCGGCCCCTGCACAAAGCTCACCGCCACGAGTCCAAAGGCCAGCGCTCCATGCGCCGCCACACCCAGCACCATGTCCGCCCCATGACCACGCCCGGCAAGTCGCGCCACCACCAGCGCCATGACCAGCGCCACCACCAGCGTCCCGGCAAAGATCGGCACCGAGGCGGCCAGCGCCAGCGCCACGCCCAGCACGGCGGCATGGGCCGTGGCATCGCCGAAATAGGCCATCCGCCGCCAGACGACGAACACGCCCAAGGGCGCGGCGGCAAGCGCCGCACCGACCGCTGCCAGCACCGCCCGGACAAGGAAATCATCCAGCATCAGGCGGTCTCCTCATGCTGGTGGTCATGCTGGTGATCGTGCGCGTGGTCATGATCGCAGCCCGCGTCATGCCCCATGTCGTGCCCCGTATCATGCCTGTGCGAATGCTCGTGACGATACAGCGCCAGCGCGCCCCCCGTCCCGGTGCCGAACAGCGCGCGGTATTCCTCCGCCTGCGCCACCACCTCAGGGTGCCCCTCACAGCAGATATGCCCGTTCACACAGACCACCCGGTCCGAGGCGCTCATCACCACATGCAACTCGTGGCTCACCATCAGCACCGCACAGCCAAGGTGGTTCCGCACCTCCTCCAGCCGCTGGTAGAACGCCGCCTGCCCCGGCTGGTCCAGCCCGGTGGTCGGTTCGTCGAGGATCAACAACTCAGGCCGGTCCAGCAACGCCCGCGCCAGAAGCACCCGCTGGAACTGCCCGCCGGACAGCGCCGTCAGCGGACGCTCCTCCAACCCCTCCGCCCCGGCCTCGGCCAGCGCCATATGCCGCGCATCAGCGGACACCCGGCGCGGCAGGTTCAGGAACCGCCCCACGCTCATAGGCATCGACGGGTCCAGCCGCAGCCCCTGCGGCACATAGCCCAACCGTAGCCCCGCCTTGCGCCGCACCCCGCCAGACCGTGCGGGCAAGGCCCCGATCAGCGCCTTCAGCAGCGTCGACTTGCCCGACCCGTTCGGGCCGACCACCGTCACAATCTCGCCCGCCGTGATCGAGAAATCCACGTCGCGCAACACGACCCGCTCACCTTGCGCGACCGTCAGCCCCTGCGCCGCGATCAGCGCCCCGGACGCTGTCGTCACGCGGCGGTGTCCTGGCACGCCGGGCACAGCCCCTCGGCCTCGATCGCCACGCGCTCCACCTCGAACCCCACCTCGCTGGCGATGTTGCGCAGCACGCGTCCGGCACGCCAGGCCGGCGTCTCGGCCACGGTCGAACACTTGCGGCAGATCAGGAAGGTCGGCGCGTGGTCCTCGGTCGGCGCGGCGCAGGCGATGAAGGCATTCAGCCGCTCGATGCGATGCGCAAAGCCATTGGTCACAAGGAAATCCAGCGCCCGGTACGCCACCGGCGGCTGCGATCCCAGCCCTTCCGAGCGCAGAACATCCAGCACCTCGTAGGCCCCCATGGCGCGATGCCGGTCCAGCAGGATCTCCAGCACGCGACGCCGCACCGGCGTCAGCTGCAAACCCTTCTCGCTGCACAGCGTCACCGCCGCCTCGATGCCCTCGTTGATGCACGTCCCGTGATCGTGCGCCTCGAACCCCTTGATCTCCATGCGTGACCGCTCCGTCTTTTTCGACTTGATATGTTATCCTGTAACCCAATACAAGCCCGTAACCAGTTCCAAGACCTGTACACGACCCAAAGGAAACCGCCATGTCCCTGCCGACCCGCGCTGCAACGCTTGCCTGTGCCACCCTCCTCCTTGCCCGCCCCCTGTTCGCCGAGGGCCCGGCCGTGGTGACGGACATTCCTCCGGTGGCGAGCCTTGTGTCAATGGTCGCAGGCGTACAGGACGCCTCCACCGTGCTGCTGCCGCCGGGCACATCGCCCCACGCGCTGTCCCTGAAACCCAGCCAGGCGCGCAGCCTGGCCGAGGCCGCGCTGGTCATCTGGATCGGACCGGAACTCACCCCCGGGCTCGAACACCAGATCGAGGCGCTGGCGCCCGACGCGCAAAGCATCGCGCTGGACGCGGCCCCCGGCACCCTGCGCCTGAACTTCCGCGAAGGCGGGCTGATCGAAAGCGACGACCACGATCATGACCCCGGGCACGAGCACGACGAGGAACCGCCCTTCGACCCGCATCTCTGGCTTGCCCCGGACAATGCCGTGCTCTGGCTCGACGTGATCGCCAGCGCCCTCGCAGAGCGTGACCCGGAAAACGCCGCCACCTACCGCCAGAACGCGACGGACGGTGCCGCGCGCATCCGCACCGCCGAGGAGGCCGCCCGCAGCACCCTCGCCCCGGCGCGGGGCAAGCCGCTCGGCGTGTCGCATGATGCGTTCCAATACGTCGAGCACAGCTTCGGTCTGTCGGTCATCGGCGCCCTGTCGGATGGCGACGATGCCGCCCCCGGTGCCGCGCGCGTCGCGGAACTGCACGACCACTTCGCAGAGGCGACGCCCGCCTGCATCCTCATCGAACCCGGCACCGACCCGGACCTGCTGGCCACCGTGGCAGACCCGTCGATCCCGCGCGCCGAGATCGACGTGCTGGGCAGCGCGCTGCCGCAGGGGGCCGACCTCTACCCGGCCCTGATCGAGGACATTGCAACCCGCATCGCGGCCTGCGTCGGCAACTGAGCAACCCAGGGCACCGCCCCGGTGCCCTTACCCCTCCCCGAACTGTCAGGCGAACACCCCGCGCCGCCCGTCAAAGCGCGCGACGGTGATCCCCGCCGCCTCCAGCCCGGCGCGCACGGCGCGGGCGATCTCCAGCGCCGTCGCGCCGTCGCCGTGCAGGCAGATTGTGTCCACCGCCGCCGGTATCGGCGCGCCACTCTCGGGCAGGATCGCGCCCCCCTGCACCATGCCGACGATGCGCTTCGCGGCGAACTCGGCGTCATGGATCACCGCCCCGGGCAGGGAACGATCCACCAGCGTGGCATCGGCATTATACGCCCGGTCGGCGAATATCTCGCCCGCCCAAAGGCACCCCAGACGCTCCGCCACTCGCTGTTGCGCCGTGGCGGCCAGCACCATGACGATGATCTCCGGCGCGACCTCCAGTGCCGCGCCGTAGCAGGCCTCGGCCAGCGCCTCGTCCTCAGCAGCCATGTTGGCCAGCGCGCCGTGCAGCTTCAGGTGCCGCACCTCGGCTCCAACCGCCCGCGCCATGCCCAGCGCCGCGCCCAACTGGTACTGCACAAGGTGGCGCAGGGTCTTCTCCGGCAGGTGCATCCGCCTGCGGCCAAAGCCCTGAAGGTCGGCAAACCCCGGATGCGCCCCGATGCCAACCCCCTTGTCCGTGGCCAGCCGCATGGTCGTCGCCATCACGTCGGGGTCGCCCGCGTGCATCCCGCAGGCCACGTTGGCCGAGGAGATCACCTCCAACAGCGCCGCGTCCTGCCCCATGACCCATGGGCCAAAGCTTTCGCCCATGTCGGCGTTCAGATCGACCTTCATCGCATCACCTCTCCATCGGTCACGCCGCAGACCAGATCATGGGCCAGCAGGTTCATGTCGCGCGGGTCGCGCACCAGCGGCTGCACCCGCCCCGGAAGGGCCGCGATCTCGGCCCGCATCCCGCGTTCTGCCGCCAGCGCCTCGTCCCGCGTGACGAACCGAAACCGCAGCTCCACCCCCGGCCCCGCCTGCGTCACGCGCGGCAAGTCCGCCGGGATCACCGTGCCGATGCGCGGATAGCCCCCCGTGGTCTGGCATTCCGCCAGCAACACGTAGGGCGCGCCATCGCCGGGGATCTGGATATCGCCGGGCGTGATGACCTCCGACAGGATACGGCCCCCGGCCTCGAGGCCATAGCCCTCCCCCGGTGGCAGCAACCTGACACCCATCCGATTGCCACGCGTGTCGCGCCGGAAGGTTTCCGCGCAGAACCGCGCACGTATCGCCTCGGGGAACACCTCGGTCTGCAAGGACGGCAACACCCGCAGCGTTCCACCGCCAAAGCGGTCGTTGACCTCCAGTCCCATCCCGGTGGCCGCGCCACGATCCTCACCCAGCGCCAGCCTATCCCCAACGGCCAAGGCTCGCCCGATCCCCGCCGCCAGATGGGCACTTTGCGCGCCCAGCACCTCGGGCACATCGAGGCCGCCGCCAAAGGTTACATATCCATAGACGCCACGCGTCGCCCCGCCGATCTCCAGCACCGCGCCCTCGGGCAACAGGTGCGAGGCATTCCAGCGCAGCGCCGCGCCATCGACCGACGCCTGCATCGGAGCGCCCGTCAGCGCCACCCGCGTGGCGCGCCCCATCCGGAACCTCCCGCCCATGCCCGCCATTTCCAGCGCGGCCCCAACGGGCTGCGCCAGCAACGCCGCCCCCTCGGCCAACGCCAGCCGATCCGCCGCGCCCCCGCGTGAGACGCCTTCAGCCAGCAGACCCGGTCGCCCCATGTCCTGCACGGTCACACCGGGGCCCACGTTCAGCACCTCGACGCTCATCCCAGCGCCTCCACCGTCACGCCATCGCCCGGCATCGCCTCATAGGCCTCCCGCGTCACCGAAGGAAAGCGCACCTCGTCCCCCGCCCGCAACAGGAACGGCTCCGCCGCCTCGGGCCGGAACAGCCGCGCCTTGGTCTGTCCCACATGCCGCCAGCCCGTGGGCGTCGTGACCGAGAACAGCACCAGCTGCCGGATCGCCACCACCAGCGCCCCCACCGGCACCTGCGGCGTCAGCGCAGTCTGGCGCGGGATGTCCCAAGCCTCGGACAAGGTTCCCAGATAAGGCTGACCCGGCGCAAAGCCGATGGTCGTCACCCGCACCCGCGCTGTGGACAAGGACTCTGTGGCAGCCTCACAACTCATCCCGGCGGCGGCGGCGGCTTCTGCCAATTGCGGCGCAAGGTCGGTGCCGTAGACTGTCGGGATGGTGACCAGTCGGCGTCCCTCCGGCAGGGCAGCCGCATACCAATCTGCTCCGGCAAGCCGTTGCGCCAATTGGGCGCGCAAGTCCTCGAGCGCCACGCCCAGGGGATCGAACCGGACGTAGGTGGACACCAGCGAAGTCGCACATTCCTCCACCCCGGACGGGCAATCGCGGTCCAGAGCGGCAGCAAAGGCCAGCGCCGCCCGGTTCGCACTCTCCGAGAGGCTGTCACCGAACCGCACCAACAGGCCGTCCAGCCCGACATCGTCTATTCGGGGAAATCCGGATGTCATGACCCGAAAGTGACCACGGTGCGCGCTCCCTGTCCAGTGTCGCGATATTTCGCGAAAAAATCGCGCCCGGTCAGCCCAGCAGCCCCTGTATCACCGACAGGAAACGACGCACTTCGCCGAGGCTGTTGTAATGCGCAAGGCTGACGCGGACACAGCTGCCCTGCCCCAAAGGCGACAGGATATTGCCCGAGTAGTGATCCGCCTTCCGCGTGTGGGTCCGTATGCCTTCGGCGTTCAGCGCGGACACGATGTCGGCGGCGGGCATTGCCTCGGCCCAGAAGCTGACGAGCCCCTCGCGGGCCGGATTGTCCGTGCCGCCCACGATGGTGACACCGGCCAATGCGGCCAGCCCCGGCAGATTGTCCGTGCCATGAATCATGGCACGCGTCAGCGCCGCCTCATGGTCATGGATCGCCCGTCCAGCAGCTTCGATCTGCGCGCGCGGATCGCTTTCACCGCTGACCTGTGCTCCCAGCCACTCGAAATAGCGCACCACATCGGAAAAGGTCGCGTAGGCTCCGGTGTCTCGCGTCCCCAACTCCCAGTGTCCCGAGGGCCCACCGACCAGAGAATCATGCGCCAAAGCCGTCAGTCGATCCGACGCCCAGGCCACGCCGTAGCCATGCCGCGAAAACACCTTGTACGGAGAGATCACGTAGCCATCGACACCGGCGGCAGCCAGATCGATGCCTCCGTGGCAGGCATGCTGGATGCCATCGGCGATGATGTAGGCCTCCGGCGCGACGGCCCGTACCGCCCCGACGATGGCCGGCAGATCCATGCTCATGCCCGTGACGGGAGAAGTGTGCAAAATGGTCACCACAGCCGTCTCCGGGGTGACATTTTGGGCATAGGCCTCGGCCGAGACACGTCCGGTCGCGTCCTCATGCGGGATCAGGACATGCTCGCGTCCCGAGACCTCAGCCCACCGCGCGGCTGCGCTGCGCGAGGCCGGGTGCTCGACAGTGGAGCCAAGGACGTTTCCAGCACCAGCCCCCAGGCACGCATCGCGAATCAGTCGGAACAACAGCTCGGTGCCGCTTTCGCCGAAGACGACCGCGCCGCCTTGGGCATTGAAGAACCGACGCACATCCGCCCGCGCCGTGTCGATCACCTTCACCAGCGCTTGGCTGGCGGGGTTGTCGCGCCCCTGGTTGTCGGGAATGGCGGCAAAGCGCGCCGACGTCTCGACCACGCTCCTCAGCGTCAGGGCGCCGCCGGCGTTTTCAAAGAAGATGCGCGGCCCGGTAAAGGGACAGTCGTCCACATGGGCAAAGCGCGCGCGGATGGCGGAGAGGAGCGTGTCGTCGATCATGAGACGATGCGTATCCTCGCGGCGTTGTCGTGGAAAGAGGCTTTGCGACGAAGATCGGAGCCGACTGCGCATACGGTCATGCCTTGCGGAGCCGTCATCCGAATGCCCTGCGGGAGTTCAGTCGGACGCCCTGCGGGCGTGAGGGGGCGCTGCCCCCGGGCCTTCGGCCCTCCCCCGCGGTATTTGGATCAAGATGAAAGGCAAGGGACGCGCAGCCTTTGCCGCGCGCCACAAGGTCAATGTGGTTTGCGCATCACCTCTTCGAATGCGTCCGCTGCAGCCTGAGCGGCCTCTTCGATGTCGTCCGGATCATCGGACGGGATGGCGTAGCCGCCGCCAAGCCATTTCGCGAGATCGACGTCGGCGCATCGCTTGGAGCAGAAGGGGCGGTATTCCCTGTCGCTCTTGCGCTGGCAGATCGGGCAGCTCACAGTAGCCCCTTGACCGGCACCCGGTCGCGCTTGCGCTGCAGTTCCAGCATCCCGAGGTTGGTCCAGCCGACCACGATCGTCTCCACCCGGTCCTTCTTGAGCGCGGCCTTCAAAGCCTGCTCCACCTGGCGGCGGTCCTTCTTGGGCATGGGTGCCGGGTCCACCACCACCACCCCGCCAAGGCCCCGCAGCCGCAACTGGCGCGGCAGGTCGCGAAACGCGTTCAGCGTCGCCTTCAGCCCCGCCGCAGGCGAGGTATCGTTGCCGGTGTTCACATCCACCGCCACCAGCGCGGTGGTCGGCTCGATCACCATGGATGCGCCGTTGCCCAAGGGAACCACGGGCGATTTCAGCGCCTCCAGCATCTCGTCCACGCCGTGGCGGGCAAAGCTGCCCGGCTGGTCGTCGATCTCTGCCGGGTCGGACCACTCGCGCCAGGCCAGCCCATGCGGCCCCTCGCCATCCACCAGCAGCTCGGCCGCGCCGGTCATATCCGCCAGCACGGCCTTTGACAGTTCTGCCATGGCGATGATGTCCTCGGCGATCTCGTCCTCGGAGGCTCCCGCGCACGACGACCGCAGGATCAGCCCCGCGCCCTCGGGCAGTGCGACCTCGCCCAGCGTGTCATGCACCAGTTCCAGCAGGCTTTCGCGCAGGTCGTCATCCTTGATCTGGCGCGAGACGTTCAGCCCCGGCGCCTCGGGCGTGACGATGGCATAGCGCGACTTGAACAGCAGCTTTGCCGTGACCGGAATCGCCTTGCCCGGTTCGGCAAAGCCCGTCACCTGCACCAGCATCGGCTGGCCGGGGCTGAGGCCCTTGACCTGCCGCAGAAAGGCGCTGCCGTCCGGCGTGTCGAGGAACATGCCGCCCTGCCCCTTCATCGGGCGCTGCGCGATGGCGCGGTACAGGTTGCCCGGACGCGGCTGATCGTCCTCGATGAACAGGTCCTCGAGCCTGCCGTCCACGATCAGCGCGGCGGCCTCGCGGCCATTCCAGGTGTCCAGTGCAATCGTCGAGCCCTTCATGGCGTGTCCTTGTACAGCGGGTAGCCCGCGGCTGTCAGCAAATGCGCGGTCTCGGCCAGCGGCAGGCCGACCACGGCGGTGAATGATCCGGAAATCCACGGAATGAATGCCCCGGCAGGCCCCTGGATGGCATAGCCCCCGGCCTTGCCGCGCCAGTCGCCGCTGGCGAGATAGGCGTTCAGTTCCTCGTTGGACAGCATCTTCATCTTGACCTGGGTGACCACGTCACGTTCCCAGAGCTTGTCGCCCCTTCTGACCGCGACGGCGGTCACGACCCGGTGGCGCCTGCCGGACAGGGCCGTCAGGAAGGCGGCGGCCTCCTTCTCGTCCTCCGGCTTGCCAAGGATGCGGCGGCCCAGCGCCACGGTGGTGTCCGCCGACAGCACGATCTCGTCGTCGCTGGCGGGGATTGCCAGCGCCTTTTCCCGGGCGAGTCGCACGCAATAGGGGCGCGGCAACTCGCCTTTCCGCGGGTCCTCATCGATGTCGGGCGGGCGGATGTCGTCGGCCTCCAGCCCGAGCTGGGCCAGCAATTCGCGGCGGCGCGGGCTGCCGGAACCAAGGATGAGGCGAGGTTTCGTCATGGTCTGCCTTGATCAAGGGGGAGTCGGGGCTCAACCCCGACCTACGCAAAAACGCGCGGATCGAAAAGCCTTTGGCGGGCTCCGGATGCGAAACGTGGACGCCCCGGCCATTCACGGCCAGGGCATCCACGCCAATCCCTTTACGGGGAACCGCTTACTTGAAGCGGTAGTTGATGCGGCCCTTCGTCAGGTCGTAGGGCGTCATCTCGACTTGAACCTTGTCGCCAGCCAGAACACGGATGCGGTTCTTGCGCATCTTGCCTGCCGTATGTGCGATGATCTCATGGCCGTTTTCAAGCTCGACCCGGAACGTCGCATTGGGCAGGAGTTCCTTCACGACACCGGGAAATTCGAGCGTATCTTCCTTGGCCATGGTCTCTCCTTCATTGTCCGCCCCCGCACCGGGGGCAAGGCGAGCTACGATATGGTCCCATCCACCAAGATTTTCAAGTCACATCTTGACAGGTCAGGTTTTCATTTCAGTTAACGGCGCTTTGCCGTCCCGCCCCGCCTGCTCCGCCCAGTGCAGCCGGTTCAGCACGACACCATCGCGCCGCACCTCCTCGACCGCCGCCAGATCGACCTCAGCATAGGTCCAGCCGGGCGCGTTCAGAACGCCCTCCGCGATCACCCCAGTCGACGGAAACCCCCTGTCCGGCGGGCAGAACACGCCGCCCGCGCCGCAATTCGTGTCCACCGCCTCGGACCAATCACAAGCCCCGACGGTGGACGCCATGGCCACCACGCACTGGCTCTCCAACGCCCGCGCCATGGACCCGATGCGCACCCGCCAATAACCTGCCAAAGCCTCCGTACAGGACGGCACCAACAGCAACTGCGCATCCGACACGGCCCGCCCCAGCAGCGGAAACTCCGAATCATAACAGATCAGCACCCCGATCCGCCCCAGCTCTGTCTCCAGCACCCGCAGCGGATCGCCACCGCGCACGCCCCAGTCCTCGCGCTCGAAGCGGGTCATGATCTGCTTGTCCATGACCTCCATCCGCCCGCCCGGCGCAAAGAAGCGCGCCCGGTTCACCGGCAGCCCCTTGCCCACATCGACCGGCGCCGATGCCGCAAGGATATGCACCCCGTAGCGCTCCGCCAACTGCCCGTGCAACGAATCCACATCCCCGATCCGCTCCGACACCGCGCGGATCGAGCCCTGCAAGTCCAGCGCCACCGCGCGCCCGGCCAGCGTCGCCAGCTCCATAGCGCCATACTCCGGGAACACCAGCAACTGCGCGCCCTCGCCCGCCGCCGTGCTGACCCATGACTCGAGCTTTGCCGCGTAAGCCTGCCAATCCGGCAGGAAATCCATGTTATACCCAGCCGTCGCGATCTTCATGGATCAAAGCTCCCGTATCCACGCCTGCAACACATGCGGCGTTTCCTCCGCATCCCCCAAATCGGTCCAGTGAAACACCGCCGTCACGCCCTCGGCCTTCTCATAGCCGCGCTTGCGCCAGAACCCGTCCAGCGGCTGATACCCTTCGGGCCGCAAGGGATGATCCGCAGGCCGCACCACCCCGCAGAACAAGGTATAGCGGAACCCCTGCGCCCGCGCCTCCGCCTCGCGCTGGTCAAAGAACGCATGCCCCAAGCCATGCCCGCGATACTCCGGCAAAAGCACGCTTTCGGCACAGTAGAACACCTGATCCACAGGCGGCAAAACCCCGGTCAGCTGGCTGGCATCCGCATGAGCGGCCAGGGGCATCCCCGTCGCCGCCCCCACGATCCGATCCCCATCGCGCGCGGCGATCAACACCGCGTCGGGGTTCTCGGCATAGCTGCGCAGGTAATTTTCCTCGTACGCGAGATCCCCATCATAAAGATACGGAAACGCCCGAAAAACCGTGATGCGCAGGCGGGCAAGGTCGGGAAGCGCCGCGTCCAGCGCGGCGCCTTGCAGGCGCTCGACCTTCACGAGACCTGCCGGATCCAGTCGGCGAGGTTGTAATAGGTCACGACCCGCGTGATATGCCCGTCCTTCAACGAGAAAAACGACCCCGCAGGCAGGCGGTATGTCTGGCCGCGCGCCTCGGGCAGGCCCGAATCCGTCGCCTTGTAGGTGCCGTTCACGATGAACTCGGCCGCGCCACGGGTGCCTTCGTCGTTGACGAAAACCACCATGTCGGTCAGCTGCTCGCTATAGCAATGATCCATATGTGCAAGGAATTCCCCGAACTTCACCTTGCCCACGCGAATCTGGCCCTCGTTCACGTGATGCTCCACGTCCGGCGACAGGCAGGCCAGCATGGCCTCCGTATCGCCCGCGTTGAAAGCCGCGAAATACCGCTCGATCACCTCTCGTGCCATGGCACCCTCCGTCTGTGTCTGCCCTCCCTTAACCCAAGGAAGGGACAGCCGAAACACCGCCAATGATCGGTATCCGGTCAGCCGTTGCCAGTCAGTCCGTGAACGTGTCCTTCAACCGCTTCACCAGCTGGTCGCGGGTCTGGCGGTAGGCGTTCAGCTTCTGCTCGCGTGTCTCGCCGATGCCCGTGGGGTCCATGATCGGCCAATACTCGATCTTGATGTGGTAATAGCGCGTCAGTTCCAGCGCGCGGCGCTGCGACGCAGGCGAGAGCGTCACCACCAGGTCGAACCCCGACAGCATCTCGCCCATTTCTTCCATTTCTTCGAAGGACCGCGAGCGATGCCGCTCCAGCTCGACTCCGATCTCCTTGCAGGCGGCGATGGCGAATCCGTCGATCTCAAGGTCGTTCATGACGCCCACCGACTGCACGTAGGTCTCGGTCCCGTAGAGCCGCTTCATGATGCCTTCGGCCATGGGGGACCGGACCGCGTTGTGATCGCAGGCAAACAGGATCGATTGCGGCAGTTGGGTCAAGTCATCCCCCGAAGTGGAGCACACAGACCAAGGTGAATAGCCGACGCGCCGTGGCGTCGTCCACCTCTACCTTGCCTTCGAGCCTTTCCTGCAGGATGCGCGCGCCTTCGTTGTGGATGCCCCGGCGGGCCATGTCGATGGTCTCGATCTGGCTGGGGGGCAGTGTTTTCACCGCATCGAAGTAGCTTTTGCAGATTTGAAAGTAGTCCTTCACCACCTGGCGGAAGGGCGACAGCGACAGGTGAAACTCCGCCGCTTTTTCATGACCTTCGGTCGTTACGTCGAACACCAGCCGTTTGTCGCGAATCGACAGGCCCACGTTGTAGGGCCCGGGCGGCACCGTCCGGTCGTCGCGCGCCGGCAGGGTAAAGCTGTTCTCTTCCATCAGGTCGAACATGGCAACGCGCCGTTCCTGCTCGATTTCCGGGGTCGGAGGCGGCAGGTTTGCGTCATCCAGGTCGATATGCGCGATACGTGTCATGGGCGGCCTTTCGCAGCTGCAGCAAAAGTTAACCTTTCGTTAGCAGACTTGGCAAGCATGACGCACGGTACTTTAGGATTGGTATACCGAAGGAGGGGCATGGCGTCGCAACCGCACGGATTGTGCGCGCCATGCTGCACCCGGAAGCGTTGCCGCAACGCAGCAACACCCTGCCTCAGCCCTCGCGATTGAGCTTTTCGAGCCGCGCCGTGACCGACAGCCCGTGGGCCTCGAGGCTTTCGGATTTCGCCAGCACCTCCGCCGCCGGGCCGATGGCCTTCAGCGCCTCGGGCGACATCTTGGCCATGGTGGTGCGCTTGAGGAAATCCATGACGCTCAGGCCCGAGGAGAACCGCGCCGAGCGTGCCGTGGGCAGCACGTGGTTCGGCCCGCCGACGTAGTCGCCGATGGCCTCGGGCGTCCAGCCGCCAAGGAAGATCGCCCCGGCATGCACGCATTTTTCCGCCAGTTCCTCGGGGTTTGCAACGCAAAGTTCGAGGTGCTCGGGCGCAATGCGGTTCGACAGTGTGGCCGCCTCGTCGAGGTCCTTCACCGTGATGATCGACCCGAAATCCCGCCACGACGCCCCCGCGATGGCACGGCGTTCGAGGGTTTCGAGACGCTTGTCCACGGCCTCGGCCACGGCCTTGCCGAAGGCGGCGTCAGTGGTGATCAGGAGGGACTGGGCGCTTTCGTCGTGCTCCGCCTGGCTCATCAGGTCCAGCGCGATCCAGTCGGGATCGTTGTCCGCGTCGGCGATCACGAGGATTTCCGAGGGGCCCGCGATCATGTCGATGCCGACCTTGCCAAAGACCCGGCGCTTCGCGGCGGCGACAAAGGCATTGCCCGGGCCGGTGATCTTGTCCACGGGGGCGATGGTTTCGGTGCCATAGGCCAGAGCGGCAATCGCCTGCGCGCCGCCGATCCGGTAAACCTCGTCCACGCCGGCGATTTTCGCGGCCATCAGGACCAGCGGATTGACCACTCCGTCGGGGGTCGGGACGCAGATCGCCAGACGCCCTACCCCGGCAACCTTGGCCGGGATGGCGTTCATCAGGACCGACGACGGGTAGCTCGCCAGCCCGCCCGGAACGTAGAGGCCTGCGGCGGAGACGGCGGTCCAGCGCCAGCCGAGGGTTGCGCCATCCGGGTCGGTCCAAGAGGCGCCCTCGGGCATCTGGCGGACGTGGTAGGCGCGGATGCGCTCGGCGGCCTGTTCAAGGGCGCGGGCCTCTTCGGCAGGGACGCGGGCGCATTCGGCGTCGATTTCGGCCTCGGAGAAGCGCATGGTGTCGGGGGTCAGCGCCAGGCGGTCGAACTTGGCCGTCAGGGCCAGAACGGCGGCGTCGCCCTTTTCTCGGACGTCCGAAATGATCCCGGCCACCACGTGATCCACGTCCGGGCTGTCCTCGCGCTTGGCGGTCAGGAGGGCGCGGAAATGGGGTTCGAAATCGGCAGAGGCGGTGTCGAGGAAAACGGGCATGGCGGGTCTCCGGTACGGTCGAGGGGTACTTAGCCCGACCGGGGGCGGCGCTCAACCGGGGTTGTGGAGGGATTTAGTCTCGATTCAGGGATTGCCCACAATTAACCCTTACGCGAGGATAACGCGGCAAGGCACAGCCGCACAACCATAACCCCTTGGTTATCCACAGCCCACCCTTGGCGACCCGGCTCAGGCGTCGTGATCCGGCAGCTTGCGCGATGGGGCGACGTAGGGGCGGGTCACGTCGCGCAGACCGACCTCCAGCGCCTCGACCTCGGCGCGCAAAGCGCCGTCCCCGGCCAGCGTCAGGACGACGAAACCGTCCGCGTCATCGCCCGCTTCCCAGCTGACGGCGAGGATTTGCAGCACCGTATTCTTGTCGGACCGGTCCACACCCTGGCTGGAAACTCCCAGCACGTTGTCCACCACCAGCACCGATTGCACGCGCTCGACGGGACGGCCCGAGCGTTTCGCCGCGTCGACGTCTTCCCAGCGGACCCGGTTCACCAGCAGGCCAAGGCGACGTTGCGCCGCCTGCCAGCGGATTTCAGTCACCGGAAGCACCGCGTCCTGCACCAGTGCCGAGATCACCTGCAAATCCTCGGCGTCCAGTGCGCCGAGGTTCAGCGGGCGTTCACCGCCGTCTTCGAAACGGGCATCTTCGGTCATTGGCCCTGAATCCGTTCGATCTTTGCGCCCAGCGCCGAGAGCTTCTGTTCGACGTTCTCGTAGCCGCGATCCAAATGATAGACGCGGTTGACGATGGTTTCGCCCTCGGCGGCGAGGCCTGCGAGGATCAGCGAGACCGACGCCCGCAGGTCCGTCGCCATCACGGGCGCGCCCTTGAGCCGCTCGACGCCATGCACAGTGGCATGACCGCCGTGCACGTCGATACGCGCGCCCATGCGGGTCAGTTCCGGGGCGTGCATGAAGCGGTTTTCAAAGATCTTTTCCTCGAGAACCGAGGTGCCTTCGGCAGTGCACATCAGCGCCATCATCTGCGCCTGCAGGTCGGTGGGGAAGCCCGGGAAGGGTTCGGTCACCACGTCCACCGCTTTTACCCGGCCATTCTTGCGCGCGACGGTCAGGCCGCGCTCGTTTTCCGTCACGGAAATCCCGGCGGCGTCGAGTTTCTCGCAGAAGGCAGCCAGCAGGTCGATGCGGCCGCCAAGGCAGGTCACTTCACCGCCACAGATCGCCGGGGCCAGCATGTAGGTGCCCAGCTCGATGCGGTCAGTCACGACGCCATGGGTCGCGCCGCCGAGACGGTCGACGCCCTGGATGGTGATGGTCGGGGTCCCCTCGCCCTCGATCTGCGCGCCCATGCGGCGCAGGCAGTGGACGAGATCGACGATTTCCGGCTCGCGCGCGGCGTTCTTCAATACAGTCGTGCCCTTGGCCAGCGAGGCGGCCATCAGCGCGTTTTCCGTCGCGCCGACAGAGACGAAGGGGAATTCGAAGGTGCCGCCCTTCAGCCCGCCCGGGGCCTTGGCGTGCACGTAGCCGTCGCGCAGGTCCATTTCCGCGCCCATGGCTTCCATCACCTTCAGGTGCAGGTCGACGGGGCGCGCGCCAATGGCGCAGCCGCCGGGCAGCGAAACCTCGGCATGGCCGTAGCGCGCCAGAAGCGGACCCAGCACGAGGATGGAGGCGCGCATCTTGCGCACGATGTCATATTCGGCGCGCTGCGAGGTCAGGGCGTGCGACGACATGGCGATGACCTTGCCGTCCTGCAACGAGGAGACTTCGCAGCCCAGCGATTGCAGCAGCAGCGTCATTGTGCGGATGTCCGACAGGCGCGGCGCATTGGTCAGCGTCAGCGGTTCCTCGGACAGGAGCGTCGCGGGCATGAGGGTGAGGCAGGCGTTCTTTGCACCTGCGATGTGAATGTCACCGTTCAGCGGGCCGTTGCCCGTCACCAGAATCGAATCCATGCCTGTCCTGCTCCTTACGTCTTGTCGTCACGCGTCCCCGTCGGCCCCGCATCGGATTCGCGGCCAGTCTCGATGGCGGAATCATCTGCGGTTTCACCTCCGGCTGAACGCGCCTTGGCCTGCGCCTTGCGTCGGGCGAGATTCGCCTTCAGCGCGGCTTTGAGCCGGTCTTCGCGTGCGTCGGAAGTGTCCTTTGTGGTCTTGCGGGTGCCTTTGTTCATTGGGCGGATGTACCCTGTTCGGGGGTAGCGGTCCAGTGCATCACAAGAGAGTCGCAGGACAGGAGAATTTTTTCGCCAAACCCCTCTTGCGCCCCCCGAAGTTAGACTCTAGAAGCCCCCCACGGCGCTGCTGTAGCTCAGTGGTAGAGCACTCCCTTGGTAAGGGAGAGGTCGACAGTTCAATCCTGTCCAGCAGCACCATCACCCCCTGAAAGCAAGCAGAATTTCCCCGCGCGGCTGGTAATCTTCCGGTATGCTCCGCGCATTTTGTGTCAAAAACTGTGTCAGAAGTCCTGCTGGCAACCCGTGCCGAGGGTGTGTCACGAAGGTCGGCGGATCACCCCGGATTTCGACGGGGCAGTCCCGCCCGCTCCGTCATGGCAAACGCGCCGGGGTCGGGCTGTTTTGGCTCTGCGGCGGGGTCTCGACGAAAAGCGCAAATTTCGTAGAAGTTTAGCGATTTCGGGGAACGAAAGCGGAAACAGCGCGAACGGGGTGGGAACAGTGTCGCGCGTTGCGAGGCAATGCCACGGAGAGACCGTTTTGTGGTCCTACCTTGCGCGGATTTCACAGCCAATTCGTTGAGCGTCGGCGGCCCTCGCAGCCGCGACCGGTGATGCAAAGCACCCGTGCCGGCACAGGATGTGCCATGCCAGACGATCAGAAGGATCGCAAAGCCCCCTCCCCCTGAGGTGCGCCCCCAAGAGGGGCCTGCGCCGCCCAGCGACAAAGAGCTTCTGCATGTGCCTTCTCTGCCAATCCCGCGATCCGAATGTGACGACTTATGACACGCACCTCGATACCGGGAGCGGATCGGCGGACAGCGTGTCGGCCACCCTGCCGAGTTATTCGCTGGACCAGGTGGGCGAGCAGCTGACGCATGGCTATTGGCAATCCACGGGCCGCGACTGGCGCAAGTTCGATGCGTCTTATGGCGATACGCTGACCTATGACATTTCCGGGCTGGATGCGACGGGGCGGTCCACGGCCTTGCAGGCGTTCGAGGCTTGGAGTGCTGCGACGGGATTGAATTTCGTGGCGAACACATTCGGTTTCGCAGATTTCGTTTTCACCGATCATGACAGCGGGGCGTATTCGTATTCATACCTGCTGGGTCACACCATCACGCAGAGTTACGTGAACGTGCATACGGGGTGGCAGGCGTACGGCGGGTATTACCTGCAAACCTATATCCACGAGATCGGCCATGCCTTGGGATTGGGCCATGGTGGCAATTACAACGGTGCGGCGGATTGGGCGACGGATGCGCATTACCAGCAGGATGGCTGGCATTACACGATCATGTCGTATTTCGCGCAGTGGGAGAACACGTACACCAATGCGACGTACAACTATGTCGGTTCGGCGCAGCTGGGGGACATGGTGGCGATGCATTGGCTGTATGGCACGCCGGACAACGTCAATACCGGGGACACGGTCTATGGCGATGGGACGAACCTGTCGCAGACCGGCATGGACCTGAACACCAGCTGGGCGGTGACGATCTTTGACAGCGCGGGGGTGGATACGATCAACCTGGCCAGTCGCGGGAATGCGCAGCGGCTGGATTTGCGGGGCGAGCAGTTCTCGGACATCAACGGCGAGGTGGGGAACCTGGCGATCATGCGCGGGGCGGTGATCGAGAATGCGTTCACCGGGAATGGGAATGACACGATCACCGGGAACGAGGGGGACAACCACATCGCGTCCGGCGGGGGGAACGACGTGCTGGTGGCGTCCCTGGGGAATGACACGCTGGATGGCGGCGCGGGCGTCGACACGGTACAGCTGGCGGGCAACCACTCCGACTACAGCTTTGGTTTGTCAGGGCAAATCCGATTGTCAGCTGGCAATTCCACCATTGACCTGCTGTCGATCGAGACCCTGAGCTTTGCCGATGGCACGGCCACGCTGGGCTCCTCGGCCGACGGAGCCACCTACAGCTTTACCGCCATTGGTGCTGGCTATATCTCGACCGTGGTGACCTTTGACACGGGCGGCTTGGGCAGCTGGGCGACGCTGACCGACACCTTCGATGCGGGCGGCACTCTACTCACACGGGTCACCCTGCGCGACGATGGCACGAGCGTGACCGAGGATTTCACCGGAAGCGGGTCCGTCGTCGAACTGACCGACGATCAGGGCATCTACGACTGGTCGACCTACAGCCGCACCTATGACGCTTCGGGAGCCTTGGTCAGCAGCACCATGTTGATGGACAACGGGGTAGAGCTGGTGACCAGCTACGCGGACGGCCTGCGGACACAGGTGGTCGCGACGGACACTGCCGACGTGAATGGCTGGGCCAGCTACACCGACACCTACACGGGTGGCCAGCGCACGGCGCAAAGCATGACCTGGGACGACGGGCGCGTGCTGGACACGCTCTACAACAACGGCGTGCGGGTCTCGGCCACCATGACGGATGCCGCAGGGGATTACGCGTGGTCGTCCTATACCGACAGCTTCGACGCTTCGGGCGCACGGACGGGGCAGTCCATGACCATGGACAACGGCCTTGTCATCGAGACCACTTACAGCGGGACAAGCAAGTCGTCGGTCAGCGTCACTGACGGGGCAAACAGCTTCAACTGGGCAAGCTACACGGATAATTTCGACGCGAGCGGCACGCGTACCAGCCAGATCATGACGCTGGACAACGGGCTGGAGATAACCACCCAGTTCACCGCAGGGCAGCGCACGCAGGTGGCCGTCTCGGACGAGGCTGACCTGTTCAGCTGGGCAAGCTACACCGACACCTACGACGCCAGTGGCGCGCGCACGGGGCAATCCATGCTGCTGGACAGCGGTTTACAGATCGACACGGGGTTCGTGGACGGACAGCGCCGGACCGTCAGCATGACGGACACCACCGACAGTTTTGTGTGGCAGAGCACCTCGACCAGCTTCGACGCCACGGGCGCGGTGATCCAACAGGGGTTGCTGCTGGATGACGGCCGTCAGATCATAACTGATTTCAACGCTGGACAGCGCACCCAGACCAGCGTGACCGATACGGCTGATGTCTTCGGTTGGGACAGCTACTCCGACCACTTCGATTTCAACGGAGCGCGAGTGCAGCAGGTTCTGACCCTGGATAGCGGGATGGAGATCGACACCCATTACTACGCGACAGGCATACGTAGCTCGGTCACCGTTACCGATGGCGGCGAGGATTTCTTCTGGTCCAGCTACACGACCAGCTATGATACCTCTGGTCATGCGACGCAACGCGTGCTGGTGCTGGACAATGGATCGGAGATCACGACCCATTACGCCGAACCGGACTACGGGCTGATCTGACACCTATCAGCCGATCAGAAATGAAAAAGGCGGCCTTTGAGGGCCGCCCTTGTCGTTCCGCCAAGTCATTCCGCCAGTCTGAAAGGCTTATGCCTTGTCGAGCTCGAAGGCATCGTGCAGCGCCTGCACCGCCAGTTCCATGTACTTGCGTTCGATCAGGACCGAGATCTTGATTTCCGAGGTGGTGATGACCTGAATGTTGATGTTCTCGTCCGACAGGACCTTGAACATCTTGGCCGCAACACCGGCAGCCGAACGCATACCGATGCCAACCACGGACACCTTGGCCACGTTGGTTTCAGCGGCGAGGCTGTCGTACTTCAGCACGCCCGCTTCCTGCGCGTCGGCCAGCGCCTTCTCGGCGCGTTTCACCTGGTTCACCGGGCAAGAGAACGTCATGTCGGTGACGCCGCCCGCGTGGCCCTTGTAGTTTTCCTCGGACACGTTCTGCACGATCATGTCGACGTTCACGCCCGCATCCGCCAGCGTGCCAAAGATCGCCGCGGCGATGCCGGGGCGGTCCTCGATGGTGACGAGGGTCATCTTGGCCTCGTCCCGCGAATAGGCCACACCGGCCACAACCTTGGATTCCATGATATCCTCCTCGTCGCAGACCAGCGTGCCGGCCTCGTCGGATTGTTCCTCAAAGCTGGACAGGACGCGCAGCTTCACCTTGTAACGCATGGCCAGCTCGACCGAGCGGGTCTGCAGCACCTTGGCCCCCAGCGAGGCCAGTTCCAGCATTTCCTCGAAGGAGATGCGGTCCAGCTTGCGCGCCTTGTCACAGATGCGCGGGTCGGTGGTGTAGACCCCGTCCACATCCGTGTAGATGTCGCAGCGCTCGGCCCCGAAGGCTGCGGCAAAGGCCACGGCGGTGGTGTCGGAGCCGCCCCGGCCCAGCGTGGTGATGCGGCCCTCGGGCGAGATGCCCTGAAAGCCCGCGACCACCGCGACGCGCATGCCCTCACCGAATTTGGCGGTGATGTTCTCGGTCGGGATTTCCTCGATGCGGGCATTGGCGTGGGCGCCGGTGGTGATCAGCGGCACCTGCCAGCCCTGCCAGCTGCGCGCAGGCACGTCCATTTCCTGAAGCGTCAGCGCCATGAGGCCCGCGGTCACGTTCTCGCCCGACGACACCACGGCGTCATATTCGCGGGCGTCGAACAGCGGCGAGGTTTCCTCGACGAAGCCGACGAGCTTGTTGGTTTCCCCGGACATGGCCGAGACGATGACGATGACGTCATAGCCCTTCGCCACCTCGACACCGACGCGCTTTGCGGCGCGACGGATGCGGTCCAGCGTGGCGACGGACGTGCCGCCGAATTTCATCACGAGAACGGGCATGATTTGCCTTTCCTTGGGTCGCGTGCGCCTTTACGCCGCTGGATGCGCTTGCGCAAGGGTCATTGCGGATGGCTCGCGGGTTTCGCGTGGCCTGTGGCGACGCGACGGACCGAGGGCTTCATCCACAGAGCCTCGGAACCGCTTTCGCAAGGAAAAGCGGCGTTCAGAACGGATGAGGGCGACCATCCCACGTCAGGAAACACCCGGTCGTATCCAGCGAAAGCTCGTCGATGCGCTGCATCAATCCCCGTGCGGCTTCGACCGGCGTGATCTCGGCGGCTTGCCCGCCCATGTCAGTTTGGACCCACCCCGGATGATAAACGCCTACGGCGATGCCCAGCCCCTTGAGATCAGCGGCAAGGTTGCGACCGAGGTTCAGCGCCGCCGCCTTGGATGCACGATAGATATAGCTACCGCCCGGCGCGCGTTCGTCCGACGCCATCTGGGAGCTGATGATCGCGATGCGTGGAGCGTCGGACAGTTGCAAATTGGGCAGCAGGCTCTGCACGGTGAGGAAAACCCCGGTGACGTTGACCGCGAAGCTGTCCGCCCACATCTGCATCGGGTAGCCGTCGGCGAGGCTCTGCCCTTTGTCGAGGTAGACACCGGCGTTGCAGACCACCGCATCCAGCGCCTGCCCCTCCAGTCGTAACGCCAAGGCACGGTGCGACGCCGGATCGGTGACCTCCAGTTCGGCATATTCCGGGTGGTTGCGGGCGGTGGCGGTCACCTCGTCCCCGCGGGTGCGGAATGCCTTGTCCATGGCCGCGCCAACGCCCCGGTTTGCTCCGGTGATGAGTACCCTCATGATCTGTCTCCCTGTTGCAGGGGACTATAGGCGCTGATGCCTGAAGGGAAAGGTCAGTTGCTTTTGCGCGTGGGTGTGAAAGGCAAGGGAGCGATGGGAATGCCGTCCTCGACAAGCGCCTTCGCCTCTTCGACCTTGGCTTCGCCCCAAATGGACCGCTCGGGTGCTTCGCCCAGATGCATCTTGCGCGCTTCCTGCGCAAAATTACCGCCGACGTAGTCCGAATTCTTCTCGACGTGCTCCTTGAGCGCCGCGAGGGCCTGCTCTGCCGGGTGTCTGGGCGTCTCTGTCAGCGGACGCGAGCGTGGCGCGTCAACGTCCCCATGGCTCACACGCGGAGCCATCAATGCCTTCTCGACCGTGGTCGAGCCGCAAACGACGCAGGCCACATGCCCTGCGGACTGCAGCTTGTCGTAGGCCGAGGCCGATTGGAACCAACTGTCGAACGTGTGGCCTTCGGCGCATTTCAAGGCGTATTGGATCATCCCCACCCCTTTGGAAGATCACTGTAGAATAAGCATATTAACGGCCCGTTCAAGCGGTGCTCAGCCTTTGTCGAGCACGCGCAGCACCGCGTCGCACACGGCATCCAGATTGGTGTCGGGCCGCAGAACGGCCTGTGCCGTCCGGCCCGCCTGAACCTGCCGGGTCTCGTCCGCGAGCGCAGACAGTGCGCCCGCAAGGCTTGCGGCATCGGCAATGCAGAGGGCAGCGTCAGCCTGTTCGAGCCGCGCATAGGCCGCGCGAAAGTTCCGCACATCCGGCCCATGAATGAGCGAGGCACCGTACGCCGCTGGCTCATATGGTGTGTGACCGCCGCGATCGGTCAGCGTTCCGCCGACAAAAACACGGCCGCAGGCGGCGTACCAAAGCGGCATTTCCCCCATGGTGTCCGCCAGATAGACCTCGCCCCGGTCCGGGCTATCTCCGGCGCTGCGCTGACCGACCTCAAGGCCCGCGGCCTCGATCATGGCCCGCACCTCTGCCGCGCGCCGCGGATGCCTCGGCGCCAGGATCAGCCGCAGCCCCGGCTCTGCTTTCCGCGCCGCGATGTGGGCGGCAATGACGGTTTGCTCTTCGCCTTCATGTGTAGACGCGGCGAGCCACGTTTTTGCCCGATGGATGCCAGACGGGATTTTGATTGGCTGCGCGTCATAGAACGCTTTCAAATCGACCACCGGACCAAGCGCGCGGTCACTCAGCCCAAGATCAAGCAAGCGCTGCGCTGACCCTTGATCCTGTGCAGACGCAAAGGCCACGCGGCTCAGCGCCCTGCCCGCCAGACCGCCAAGCCTCGCCCAACCGCGCGCCGTGCCATCGCTCATGCGTGCGCCGAGAAGGATGACCGGTCCCGGACAGGATAGGACGCGGTGCGGCCAAAGCTCGGCCTCAAGGGTCACATGCGCCGTAACATTTCTTGCGCGTAGGGTCTTCCGCGTCAACCAGGACAGGTCCACCGGCGCCAGATGCGCATCGACCTTCGGCAAGGTCCAGCCACGCACCATGTCTCGCCCGGTCTCGGTATTTGCCGTGACAAGCCAATGCAGGTCGGGGCGCCGGGCAATCAATTTTTCCAGCAAGGGACGCACGGAGGCCAGCTCGCCGTTCGATGCCCCGTGCACCCAGATGTGGTCTTGCGTCGATGCGCTCGGCGCAACGAGGCGTCCTCGACCATGGCGCAGCAAAACGACGCTGGCCAGGAGGCTTATCAGGACACGGTAGCGCCACATCTCCGGGAAACCCTTCAGGAACTGGGCCTTGGACCGCTTTCGTCATCCAAGCACCCGCGCGATTGATGTTACGCATGTGGCTGCAGCTGGTCGAAATGGCAAGCCACGCCATAAGACGATCAAAGGTGCGACGGGGCGTCTTGGCGGCCCTCGCCGTCGCGATAGCACCCCTCCAAGAAAAATGCTCGCTAAACAAAGCATTGAGTAAATCTTCGAGTTGCGCGAAAAGCATCCCCAGAGATTTCCACACGCTAGGCTCGGCAGTTCCGCATCCGGTTACCCCATATATTCGTCACATAAACTCGTTGAAAGCTGCAAAAAGTATCATTTTTACGATCAATCCACAAACTCACCCCCAATTTGCCAATTCTGGTGGCACGGACCACCTCGCGGCTGTGGGCAACTTTGTGTGTAACTCTGAAATCGCCGTGATCTCTGCTCGCTAGACGGGTCTTTTGATGCGCTGGCTAGACACCCGAATTCCAAGAAAACCACGCCTCATTTTTCCGCCAGATTTCCCGCATAACGGGAAATTTAACCGTTTCTAAACGAAAAGGCATTTCCCAAGCCTGACGCGATGCTCTATCCCTCGTCCGACAGTCCAAGGAATGCCCGTAAAGACCATGGCCCCCAGTACAGAATCGGAAAGCCGCAAGCTTCTTGGTCGGCTCAGGGATACGATGGCCGAAGACGCTGCCGGTCAGGCGCGGCTGGACAAGATCACGCATTTGACCGCCGACAGCATGGGCAGCGAGGTCTGCTCCATCTACCTGTTCCGCGATCCGGTCACTCTGGAGCTTTGCGCGTCACAGGGCCTGAACGCCGAGGCTGTGCATCAGACACGCATGAAGCTGGGTGAAGGCCTTGTGGGGCGCGTGGCCAAGTCCGGAAAACTGGTAAACACCGCCAATGCTCCCGCCGAGCGCGGGTTCCGGTACATGCCGGAGACCGGCGAAGAGATCTACTCTTCTTTCCTCGGCATCCCGATCCAGCGGCTGGGCGAGAAGCTTGGCGTTCTGGTCGTCCAGTCCAAGGAAGCGCGCGAGTTCTCGGAGGACGAAGTCTACGCCCTCGAAGTGGTCGCCATGGTTCTGGCTGAAATGGCCGAACTGGGCGCCTTCGTCGGCGAAGGGGCCGCGCTGAAGAAACGCCATACGCAGGCAGTGCTGTTCCGGGGAGCGACGGGGCAGGAAGGCACGGCCATGGGCCAGGCCTGGCTGCATGAACCGCGCGTGGTGGTGACGAACCTCGTCACCGATGATCCGGAAACAGAGCGCAAGCGCCTGCAGGATGCGGTCGACCAGCTGCGGGTCTCTGTCGACGAACTGGTGGCGGGGGCCTCGGGCGATCAGGACCAGGTCGACGTGCTCGAGGCCTACCGGATGTTCGCCAATTCCAAGGGCTGGCTGAAGCGGATGGAAGAGGACATCGACCTTGGCCTGTCGGCCGAGGCGGCGGTGGAGAAGGAACAGTCTCAGGCGCGCGCGCGCATGGCGCAGGTCACCGACGGCTACCTACGTGAACGTCTGCACGACCTTGACGACCTGTCGAACCGCCTGCTGCGCATCCTGACGGGTCAGGGCAAGGAGACCGGTGCGCAGATGCCGGATAACCCGATCCTGATCGCGCGCAACATCGGGCCCGGCGAGCTGCTGGAATATGGACGCAGCCTCAAGGGCGTGGTGCTGGAGGAAGGCTCTGTCGGCTCCCACGCGGCCATCGTCGCCCGCGCCCTCGCGATCCCCCTGGTCATCCACGCTGAGCGCGTCACAAACGAAGCGCTGAATGGCGACCTTGTTCTCGTCGATGGCGATCAGGGTATCGTGCACCTGCGTCCGGACGACACTGTCGTCAGCGCCTTCCGCGACAAGATGGCCATGCAGGCCAAGGCGATGGAGCGCTATTCCGTCCTGCGCGACAAGCCCTGCATCACCGCGGACAACAGGCACGTGCACCTGCACATGAACGCAGGGCTCATGGCCGACCTGCCCTCGCTGGAAAGCTCCGGCGCCGAGGGCGTGGGCCTGTTCCGCACGGAACTGCAATTCCTCGTGCGCAACCAGATGCCGCGTCGGATGGAACTGGCCTCGCTCTATGCCCGCGTGCTGGACGCGGCACAGGACAAGCGCGTGGTCTTCCGCACGCTGGACATCGGGTCGGACAAGGTCCTGCCCTACATGAAGCCGCAGGAGGAGCCGAACCCGGCACTGGGCTGGCGCGCAATCCGCGTGGCGCTGGACCGCCCCGGCGTGATGCGCATGCAGTTGCAGGCGCTGTTCCGCGCCGCCAACGGGCGCCCGCTGTCGATCATGTTCCCCTTCATCGCCCAGTACGAGGAATACGCCCGCGCCCGCGCCGAGGTGGACACGGTGATGGCGCGCGAAAAACGTCTGGGCCACGCGGTGCCGTCGAAACTGGAAATCGGCTGCATGCTGGAAACGCCCTCGCTGGCCTTCGCGTCGGACCGGTTCTTTCGCGAGGTGGAATTCCTGTCCATCGGCGGCAACGACCTGAAACAGTTCTTCTTTGCAGCCGATCGCGAGAACGAACGCGTGCGCCGCCGTTACGACTCGCTCAACACCTCGTTCCTGACCTTCCTCGAAAACATCGTGAAACGCTGCGAGGCCACAGGCACGGCGCTCAGCTTCTGCGGCGAAGACGCAGGACGCCCGGTCGAGGCACTCTGCCTCGCCGCCATCGGCATCCGTACGCTTTCCATGCGCCCGGCCTCCATCGGCCCGGTCAAGGCACTGCTGATGCGCTACTCGCTGACCGAAGTCCGCGACGTCATCGAAGAGGCGAAACTGCGCGGCGAACAATCGGTGCGGCAAGCCGTCATGGAATACCTGCGCGACTCGTCCTGAGACTGAGACACGGCAAGCTCGCCTCCAACCCCGGACAGGCCAATTCGGACGGCTCGTGCCGAAGCGCTTCGCGACCGAAGGATACGCCCATCGTCCGGGTGACGCCCGAGCGACACGGCCCACCCGAGCCTACAAAACGAAAAAGCGCTCCGGTTTGGGCGTTTTGCACCAAACCGGAGCGCGTTAGGCCGTGACGTCTCTCATCCGCTCTCTACCATTCTGGCCAAGAGCCCTGCCCCGCTTCTGCGCGACAGAAACCCAATTCCACCCGCAGGTTCTGCCCATTGTTCGAGGGCGCCTGACACTAGGGATCTGGACGGGCGTTTCTCACGAGGCTTTCTGCACCCCGGATGCCCATCAACATAGTCTCCGGTTCTTAAGACGAAGTTACCGAAAATCTTAAATTCAGTTTCTACGAATACGAGGCGGTTCCAGTTCGTCCTTCAGTGCCGCCAGAAGCTCTGCCCGCGAAACTCCACTGGTTTCTGCCAGCCGCAAAAGCCCAAAATGCACATGCGCCATTTCCTGATAATAGGACGTGTAGGCATAGTTGACCGCTGCTCCGGCAGCCGCGCCAAGTACGGGCACAGTTTGCGCCGCCAGCTTTTGCCCCAGGACCGTCGCAACCTTCGGCGCAACCTTGGCGATCAGCGCATTGACGCTGGCCCCCGTGATCGACACACGCGCCGCCAGAAATCCCAGATCGGCCCCGTCATCCTCAGACAAGGGCCCTGCCGAGGCGAAGACCGCCAGACATTCCTTCATCACCTCGGGACTGTCCGGATCATAGCCATGCTCCGCTGCAATCGCCAGCATGGCGCGCATCAGCACGGTGACAGTGACGGGCATCTCGGCCATGGCAGAGGGCAAGCCGCCCAATCCGCCCGCAGCCCCCATCGCCGTGGTGATCGCCGTGTTCAGCCAGCCCTTCTGGTCCGGGACAACCCCGCGCGACCGGTTCGCCGCGCTCAGCGCCGTGGTCAGGGCCCGCTCCGCCACCAGTTCGAGCCGGTCCTTCACGTTGTCGGGCAGCTTTTCCATGAGGTTCTCTGCCTGCCCACCAACGAGGTTCAGCAATTGCATGCCGACGGAATTCGCCGACTTGTAGCGTTTCGCCAAGGTGCGGATCTCGGTTTCGGTCTCCGCGACAGCGACAGGAACAGGCAGGTTTTGAGTCATTTACGATCCTCCTGCCCCAAGAGATGGCACCGAAACGGGCGCGTTCAAGCCGCGCGCACCACCTCGCCGCGCACGCCGTCCCAGGAGCCGGGCTTCAGTTCCAGCCCCTGCACACGCGCCGGGTTGGTCGGTGGCGGCATGATGACCCCGTCCAGATGGAAGAACCCGAAGCGCATGTAATAGGGCGGATCGCCGACCAGCAGAACGCGCTCGAACCCCAGTTCGGCCGCCGTGGCCAGGGACTCGCGGATCAAGCGCCCACCGAGACCCGCGCCCTGCGTCACCGGATGCACCGCCACCGGCCCCAAAAGCAACACGTCGAAGCCGTCTATCTTCACGGGCCAGTAGCGGATCGCGGCAACCAGTGTCCCCGCCTCGTCCCGCGCAAGACGGCACAGCGGCGCAACCGGCGGCACACCATCGCGCAGACGATAGGAGGACAGCGCCGTACGACCCGGCGCAAAGGCCATGTCGTAGAGTTCTTCGACCTCATCGAGATCCTCGGGCCGCTCCACCGCCGTCGTGTACAAGGCTCAAAGCCCCCCGTGATCCGTTTCCCTGCCCCACATAGCGACGCGCACGTCCCGTGCAAGGACGCAAAACCATCCCGCGTGCACTTTCCGTACAAACGGCCTATCACTCGGACCAATCGCCTGCAAACAGGAGCGCATGATGTTCTACCGCCCCGAGGACGGCCACGGCCTGCCCCACAATCCCTTCAACGCCATCGTCACGCCACGCCCTATCGGCTGGATCTCGACGCGCGGCGCTGATGGGCATGACAACCTTGCGCCCTACTCGTTCTTCAACGCTTGCGCCTACGTGCCACCGCAGGTCATGTTCTGCTCGACCGGGTCGAAGGAGGATCGCGGCGACACCAAGGACAGCGTCACCCAGATCCGCGAGACCGGGGTGTTCTGCGTCAACATCGTGGAATACGCGGCGCGGGATGCGATGAACGCCACCTCGGAATGGTTCGGCAAGGAGGTGGACGAATTCGCCGCCGCCGGGATCGAGAAGGCCGAATGTGACACCATCGCTTGCGCCCGCGTGCTCTCCGCACCGGCGAACCTCGAATGCCGGTTGACGCAGATCGTGCCGCTGGAGGGCAAGTCGAACTTTGCCGTCTTTGGCGAGGTGACGGGGATCCATATCCGGGACAATTGCCTTGTGGATGGGGTGTTCGACGTGCTGGCCTTCAACCCGCTGTCGCGTATGGGCTACCGCGATTACACGGTGGTGCGCGAGAAGTTCGAACTGAAGCGGCCCGGCGAGTGATGTTCTGATCCGTGTGGGGCCGAAGCCTTTTCGACGAAAAGGCTGCCCTCCCCACGCGATCCATGCTATGGACATGCATCGCCGATGGAGGGAGCCATGGACCAGCACCTCTGAACCCCTGAACGTTCACGGATTTCAAAGGAGGTTTCCATGCCTGCTCCCTTCGCGCTGCCCGATGCGCAGCAAACCCATCCCATCACCCTGCCCGATGGCACGCCCCACGCGGGCACCGTCCACCTGAAGGCGGTCGTCGATCATCCCCGCCTGTTTGTGGGCGAGTACACCTATGCCAGCGACTTCGACCCGCCGCAGGACTGGGCGGCGCGGCTGGCACCCTACCTGTTCCCGTTCAGCCAAGACTGCCTGCGCATCGGCAAGTTCTGCCAGATCGCACATGGCGTGCGCTTCATCGGGGCCTCGGCCAATCACGCGATGGATGGGCTGACGACCTATCCCTTCGCGGTGTTCGCCCCCGAGACCATGGCAGGCTACCAGCCCGACACGCGCGACACCGTCGTCGGCCATGACGTCTGGCTGGGCTATGGTGCCATGGTCCTGCCCGGCGTGCGGATCGGCAACGGGGTCATTGTCGGCGCCGGGGCGGTCGTGCGGGGGACGATCCCGGATTACGCGGTCGTGACCGGCAACCCGGCGCGGGTCGTGCGGATGCGGTTCAGCGAGGACCAGATCGCGCGCCTGAAAGCCCTCGCCTGGTGGGACTGGCCGCCCGAGGCCATCGCCAAAGCGCGCCAGGCTCTCGAAACCGCAGACATCGACGCGCTTGCTGCTCTGCGCCTCTGAGAGCACACGAAACAGGGCCGGTCTAATGACCGACCCTGCCTTCATCTTGATCCAAATACCCTCGGGGTCCGGGGCAGCGCCCCGGTCCGACCGCGCAACTCAGTGCCCACCCAGAATGCCCGTCCGCACGCCGTAATCCACCGCGACCTCGTAATCCGGATCATCGTCGGAATCGATCATCAGGTGACCGGCCTTGGACAAGAGCCGGTGACAGTCGCGCGACAGGTGGCGCAGTTGCACCTGCTTGCCCAGCGCGTCGTATTTCGCGGCCACGGCCTCGATCGCCTGAAGAGCGGATTGGTCCACCACGCGGCTGTCGGCGAAGTCGACCACCACCAGCGAGGGATCGTCTTCGACCTGGAACAGTTCGATAAAACCGTCCGATGAGCCGAAGAACAGCGGGCCCTGCACCTGGTAGACCTTGGCGCCCTCGGGGGTGGTGTAGGTCTTGGCGTGGATGCGGCGCGCGTTGTTCCAGGCGTAGGCCAGCGCGGACACGATCACACCCACGACCACGGCGACCGCGAGGTCCTCATACACGGTCACCACCGTCACCAGCACGATAACGAAGGCGTCGGTCAGCGGCACCTTGAAGAGGATGCGCAGCGAGTTCCACGCGAATGTGCCGATCACCACCATGAACATCACGCCGACCAGCGCCGCCAGCGGGATCAGTTCGATCAGCGGCGAAGCGACGAGGATGAAGGACAGAAGGAACATCGCCGCGACGATCCCGGCGATGCGGGTGCGGCCACCGGATTTCACGTTGATCATCGACTGGCCGATCATGGCGCAGCCGCCCATGCCGCCAAAGAAGCCGGTCAGCACGTTGGCCGCGCCCTGCGCCATGCATTCCTGCGAGGCCCCGCCGCGCTGGCCGGTCATCTCGCCGACAAGGTTCAGCGTCAGCAGCGATTCGATCAGGCCGATGGCGGCGAGGATCACAGCGTAGGGCAGGATGATCTGGAGCGTTTCCATATCGAAGGGCACCGCCGGGATGTGGAACGCCGGAAAGCCGCCCTCGATCGAGGCCATGTCGCCGACGCGCGGCGTATCGAGGCCAAAGAGGATCACCACCACCGCCGTCACGGCGATGCCTGCCAGCGGCGCGGGAACGATTTTCGTCAGCTTGGGCAGGCCCCAGATCACCAGCATGGTCAGGGCCACCAGCCCCAGCATCAGCCACAGGTCCATGCCGCCGAGGTAGGCGCCGGTGGCGCTCTCGGGGTCCTTGAACTGGGTCAGCTGCGCGAGGAAGATCACGATGGCGAGGCCATTGACGAAGCCCAGCATCACCGGGTGCGGCACCAGCCGGATGAACTTGCCCCAGTGCAAGGCGCCCGCGATCAGTTGCAGGATACCCATCAGCACCACGGTCGCGAACAGGTATTCCACGCCGTGTTCCGCCACCAGCGCCACCATGACCACCGCCAGAGCGCCTGTTGCGCCCGAGATCATGCCGGGACGGCCGCCAAAGATCGCCGTCACCAGCCCCACGAGGAAGGCGGCGTACAACCCCACCAGCGGATGCACCCCCGCGACGAAGGCAAAGGCCACCGCCTCGGGCACCAGCGCCAGCGCCACGGTCAGGCCGGACAGCACGTCGGTCTTGATCTGTCCCTGCGTCAGCCGCGCGGTCGGAGAGACCCGCAGATCGGGCATGGTGATGCTGTCGGCATAGCGCGCCAAGGCGTTTCGCTTCATCTCGGGTCCTTTCGTTCGCGTGCGCCTGTTAGCGCCAATCGCCCTGAAAGGCCACCCTCGCCGCAATGCGGCGTCCTCACGTCCCGCTCACCGGGTGTTTGCTTGGCCGTGATCTCCTTCGCGTGGCACGCCGGTCTGGCAACACGACCCTGGGGGACATCCATGAAACACTTCCTGCCGCTGATTTTGGCGCTATCCGCCTTGCCTGTTCACGCCCAAAGCCTCGATGGCGAGGACCGCGCCAGCAACTGGCGGGTGGTGCACTCAGAGCGCTTTGGCCTGTGGGAAAGCATGTGCGACGAGCGCGAAGAGCCCGCCGGGCTGCACCAGCGCTGCTATATCCGGCACGTCGACGTCTTCTCGCCCGCGCCGCAGTTCGGCGCGATATTCACCTTCGTGCATTACGACGACAAGGCACTGACGGTGGAGTTCGGGATCGAGCCGGGGACGCTGTTCGGGCCGAACGGTTTTCGCATCGAACGCGGCGCGGACATGACGTGGCGCACCCACAGCCCCGGTTGCCTGACCGGGGTCAGCTGCACGTTTACCGGGCAGGATGCGGGCGAGCTGGTGGAGGCCATGGCAGAGGGCGGTGCGTTTCGTCTGGGCTTTCGGGACCGGCACGGGAAGACGCAGGACCTGACCTGGCCGCTGGAGGGCTTTGCCGAGGCGCATGCCGACCTTATGCGCAACAGCGGGGCGCGGGGGCTGTTGCCCTCCGGGTAATCCTGCCAGCCCCATGCCTTGAACTTGCACGGGGGGCGTGGCTAACTGCCCGCAAAGCCAAAGCGCCAGCAGCAGGGATCCCACATGACCGAAACGATGATCGCCGTGATCGGCGGCTCCGGCATCTATGACATCGACGGCCTTGAGGGCGCGCAGTGGACGGCGGTCGAGACGCCTTGGGGGGCGCCGTCCGACGAGATCCTGACCGGGTCGCTGGACGGGGTGAAGATGGCCTTTCTGCCGCGTCACGGGCGCGGCCACGTGCATTCCCCCACCACCGTGCCCTATCGCGCCAATATCGACGCGCTGAAACGGCTGGGGGTGACAGACGTGATTTCCGTCTCGGCCTGCGGGTCGTTCCGCGAGGAGATGGCACCGGGGCATTTCGTGGTGGTGGATGATTTCATCGACCGGACCTTTGCGCGCGAAAAGTCGTTCTTTGGCACCGGCTGCGTGGCACATGTGTCGGTCGCGCATCCCACCTGCCCGCGCCTGTCAGAGGCCTGTTTCACCGCCGCGCAGGACGCGGGCATTACCGTGCACAAGGGCGGGACGTATCTGGCGATGGAGGGGCCGCAGTTCTCCTCCATGGCGGAATCGAAGATGTACCGCAGCTGGGGCTGTGACGTGATCGGCATGACCAACATGCCGGAGGCGAAGCTCGCCCGCGAGGCGGAGCTGTGTTACGCCTCGGTCGCCATGGTCACGGATTACGACAGCTGGCACCCGGACCACGGCGCGGTGGACATCAACGAGATCATCAAGGTGCTGACCGGCAACGCCGACAAGGGGCGCGAGATGGTGCGCCGCCTTCCCGCCCTATTGGGGCCCGAGCGCGCGCCCTGCCCGCATCATTGCGACCGTGCGCTGGAATACGCAATCATGACCGCGCCTGAGAAACGCGATCCGGCCCTGCTGGCAAAGCTCGATGCCGTGGCGGGACGCGTTCTCTGAGATGGTTGGTCGCCTGTCCCTGTCTGCCCTTCTGACCCTGACCTACCTTGCCCAAGGCGCGGGGGCGCAGCAGGGGGCGGTGATCGAGGACAGCTTCTTCATGGGGGCCGGGGTCTGGACCTGCGCCGATGTGCTCGCCGCGCGCGAAGCCAAGGACGTCAGCCGGAATGCGCAGGCGGCGGGCTGGATCCTTGGTGCGTGGAGCATGGCGACAACGCAGCGCGAGAAAGGGTTTACCGACATCGTGGAAAAGGTCGGCGGTGCGGGGCTGTTCGAGCTGACCCTCAAGCAATGCGCCACCGCGCCCGAGACCCAGCTGTACCGCGTCGTCTATTCCATGATCGCCAACACCAACCCGGGGCGCGAATGACCCGCTGGCCGCTTCTGGCCCTGTTGGCAGGGCTTGCGGTGCCCTTGGCGGTCCCGCTGGCCGCCGCGCAGGACCGCGATTTCATTGAGACCGAGGGGTTGCTGTCCGACGATGACTTCTACCGGCTGGTGGCCTGCGCCGCGCCGCCGGGGGAGCCGTGTGCCAAGCCCTTGCTACATTGGCCGACGGACCGCGCCCTGACGGTGCGCATTGCCTCGATGGACCGGGCTTTCCTGGGGGGCAAGCGCAAACGGGCGCAGGCGGCGCTGGAGCGGGCGGTGCAGTATCTGAATGCTGCCGGGATGGGGCTGCGCCTGCGCCCGGTGGCCGAGGCTCCCGCCGATATCGAAATCCATTTCCTGGATACGGACGGGCGCACACCGGTGCAGGGGTCGGGCATCGAGGGCGCGGATGGCGTCACGGTGACCGGCGCCCGCGTCATCACCTTTTCGCGGCAGGACACGCACCGGATCCTCCGGGCGACGATCCTGTTTGGCACGCGGCTGCACATCAGCCACTACGAATCCGCCATGCTGGAGGAACTGACCCAGTCGCTGGGCCTGATGACCGACATCCGCAACCCGGTTTACGAGGGCGTGTCGATCTTCAGCCAGGACAGCAACGATACCAAGCAATTCGGCGAGCAGGACCTGATGGTGCTGCGTCGTCATTATCCAGTGGAGAAGTGATATGGACCTGACGACCTGGCTGACTTTCGTGGCCGCCTCAACCGCGCTTTTGATGATCCCCGGACCCACCATCCTGCTGGTGCTGTCCTACGCGCTGTCCAAGGGGCGGTCAGTGGCCGTGGCCTCGGCCGCCGGAGTGGCGACAGGAGATTTCGTCGCCATGTCGGCGTCGCTGGCCGGCCTCGGGGCGCTGGTGGCGACCTCGGCGGCACTGTTCACCGCGCTGAAATGGGTGGGTGCGGTGTACCTGGTGTACCTTGGGGTGAAACTGATCCGCTCGGCACCGCGCGACGGGTTGACCCTGCCCGAGGGCGCGGATGTGACGGCGCGGGGCGTGTTTGCGCATAACGCGGCGGTGACGGCGCTGAACCCCAAGAGCATCGCGTTTTTCGTAGCCTTCGTCCCGCAGTTCATCGACCAGGAGGCGGCGCTGATGCCGCAGTTCGTGGTGCTGGTGGCGACCTTCGTGACCCTGGCGACGCTGAACGCGCTGCTGTACGCGCTGGCGGCGGACCGGCTGCGCGGCTGGATCGCGCGGCCCTCGGCGCTGGCCTGGATCACGCGGGCCGGAGGTGCAACGCTGATCGGCATGGGCGTGCTGACGGCGACGTTGCGGCGCGTTTGAGCGGGCAAGGCGGGGATAACCCCGCCCTACGCGGGATTCATCCGTGGCGTTTCAGGAAGTCGCGGATGAACCGGCGCACCTCGCGCGAGGCGGTGGTGTCCATGTCCTTGCACAGGGCAACGAATGCGTCGCGGTCTTCGCGGTCGAGGCGCAGGATCAGCTGGGAATCCTTGCCCTCTTTCTTCTTTTTCTCGTTCTTAACCAACTCTTCACCAATTCGGCGCATCTTGATTTTTGGCGATACGTTGTATATACAAAGTATCGCAGTCATTCATACAAAGAGAGTTAACACATGTCCCCCTTCTTCGCAAAGTCCCTGTTCCTGACCGACCGGCTGGACGGCAATCGGCCACGGCTGTCCTGGGTGAAACGCGCGCTGTATGGCTTTGGCCGCCGCCGCTGATTGGTCAAGGTCTGCACAGCGCGGCCCCGACCTTGCACAGGAACCGCCCACAAGCTACCGCTTGGGGCGGTTTTTCCTTGGCCGTCCCGCAACCAGACCGGAGCCCCGACATGACCCGCCGCCCCGAGATCCAGGACTATATCCGCACCATCCCACCCTTCCCGCACGAGGGCATCCTGTTTCGCGACGTGACCACGCTGTTTTCCGATCCGCGCGGGTTCCGCATGGCGATCGACCAGTTGCTGCACCCCTACGCGGGCGTGCGGTTCGACAAGGTGGTGGGGCTGGAAGCGCGCGGCTTCATCCTGGGCGGCGCGGTGGCGCACCAGTTGTCGGCGGGCTTCGTTCCCGTGCGCAAGAAGGGCAAGCTGCCCGGCAAGACCATCGAGCAGAGCTACAAGCTGGAATACGGCGAGGCCACGGTGGAGGTGCACGACGACGCCATCCTGCCGGGGGAAAAGGTGCTGCTGGTGGATGACCTGCTGGCGACGGGCGGCACGGCGGAGGCCGGGATTTCCCTGATCGAACGGCTGGGCGGCGAGGTCATCGGCTGCGCCTTTGTCGTAGACTTGCCGGACCTCGGCGGACGCAAGCGGCTGGAGGCCCTTGGCATGGAAGTGCATGCGCTGGTGGCCTACGAGGGGCTTTGAGGGGCGCTGTCCTCGTGCCGTGACGCGTGAGGTGGGGGGCTCTGCCCCCATCGCTCCCTTGGAGCGATTCCCCCGAGGGTACTTGTGAAACCAAAGAAGCGGGGGCGCGGCGCATGGGATGGGCCGCGCCCCTTGGTATTACTCCGCCGGGCGGTGGGCGGCTTCGGCGAGGATGGCTTCGTCGGCCTCGTCGATGTGCAGGTCGTCGCCGGTCATGATCCCTGCGTCGGGGTTGTTAAAGGTCTCCATGTCGACCTGGCCTTCGCCCTTGGCGACGATGGTGGAGACCACGGCGTCACCGGTGATGTTCACCACGGTGCGGATCATGTCCATAAGGCGGTCGACGCCGAGGATCAGGGCGATGCCCTCGATCGGCAGACCGACCTGGCCCAGCACCATGGTCAGCATCACGAGGCCCACGCCCGGCACGCCCGCCGTCCCGATGGAGGCCAGCACCGCCATGGCGATGACCGTCAGGTAGCCGCCCAGCCCGAGGTCGATGCCGTAGACATTGGCGAGGAAGACCGTGGCCACCCCTTGCATGATCGCCGTGCCGTCCATGTTGATCGTGGCACCAAAGGGCACGGTGAAGGAGGCCACCGAGTTGTTCACCCCGATGCGTTCGGTGACGCAGCGGAGGGTGACAGGGATCGTCGCGTTCGACGAGGCGGTGGAGAAGGCGAAGATCTGCGCCGGGCGAATCTTTTGCAGGAAGGTGACGGGGCTGAGGCCGGAGAAGAGTTTCAGGTAGAGCATCAGCGTGCCGAAGAGGTGCAGGAGCAGCGCGCCCACCAGCACCAGCACGTAGGTCAGCACCGGCATGAAGAGGCCGAGGCCCTGTTCGGCAAAGGTCTTGGCGATCAGGCAGAATACGCCGTAGGGCGCGAAGGCCATGACGATCTGCACGACCTTCATCATGACCTCGTTCATGTACTCGCAGGCCTCGACGAAGGGTTTGGAGCGCGCGCCCATCATCAGGACGGCGACGCCCAGCACGATGGTCTAGAAAATGATCTGCAGCATCTCGCCATTCGCGAAGGCCGCGACGGGGTTGCGCGGGATGACGCTGGCGAAGGTGTCCCAGACGCTGGGGGCGTCCTTGCCCGTGACCGAGGAGGTGTCGAAGCCGTCCATGACGAAGCCCTGCCCCGGCCCCACGACCAGTGCGATCAGGATCGCCACGGCGATGGCGGTCGCGGTGGTGGCGATATAGAGCGCAAAGCTCTTGCCACCGACGCGGCCGAGGATGCGCACGTCGCCGATGCCCGCCACGCCGCAGATCAGCGAGAAGAACACCAGCGGGACGACGAGCATTTGCAGCGCGTTCACGAACATCCGGCCGATCATGTAGAACAGGCCGCCGACGATGTGGGTGTCGATGAGTTCGGAATCGATGCTGTTGAAGATCACGCCGACGATCAGGCCCAGCCCCATGGCCAGCATGATTTTCGTCGTGAGTGACATCTTTCCTGTGCTTCGCGTCTGCGTTGCCGTCATGTCAGCCCCCTTGGTTCCAGTTTCCAGACCCTCAGTCTGTGCGAAGCCCCCTGCGCGCAGCCAAGGATTTGTCGGCCGACATTACAGTTTTCGCGTGTGATATTAAATTTACGCACAATTTTGAGGCAAAAATCAAGGTTTTAGCCGCATCTTTTCCGATGCCGGGAAAAGAAAATGCGCGGCCCGGGTGGGCCACGCATCGCTTGTCTTATCAACCATTTAGGGCGCAGATCACCTTGGCGCGGTCGAGCGCGTCAGACGAGGCTGACCACCTTGCCGTCCGACTTCTTGGCGCCGCGCTGGTTGGCGTCGATGAACTCCAACACCAGCGGGCGGATGTTGTTGCGCCAGCTCTTGCCCGCAAAGATGCCGTAGTGACCGGCGCCGGGTTCGACATGGCTGGCCTTCATCGAATCCGGCAGGCCGGTGCACAGGCCCAGCGCCGCGATGCACTGGCCGGGTGCGGTGATGTCGTCCTTGTCGCCCTCAACGGTCTTGACCGCGACATTGGTGATCTTGCCCATATCGACCTTGTGGCCGTTCACCACGAATTCGTTCTTGGCGATCTCGCACTTCTTGAAGATGCGCTCGACCGTCGAGAGGTAGAATTCCGCGGGCATGTCCATGACGGCGAGGTATTCGTCGTAGAAACGGTTGTGCGCGTCATGATCCGACGCCTCGCCACGCGAGACGCGCATGATCTGGTCCTGAAACGCCTTGCCGTGGCGGTCGGAGTTCATCGACATGAAGGAGGCCAGCTGCAGCAGGCCCGGGTAGACCATGCGGCCCACGCCCTTGTACTTGAAGCCGACGCGCTGGATCATGGTTTCCTCGAGCTGGCCCATGGTCACGCGCGCGCCGAAGTCGGTCACGTCGGTGGGCACGGCGTCGGGGTTGATCGGGCCGCCGATCAGCGTCAGGGTCGAGGGCTGCGCGTCGGGTTCCAGTTCGGCCAGGTAGGCCGTCGCGGCCAGCGTCAGCGGCGCGGGCTGGCACACGGCGATCACGTTCACTTCGGGGCCGAGGTGCTTCATGAAGTCCATCAGGTAGAGGGTGTAATCCTCGACGTCGAACTTGCCTGCCGAGACGGGGATGTCACGCGCATTGTGCCAGTCGGTGATGTAGACCTCGGAGTTGACGATCAGCGATTTCACCGTCGAGCGCAGCAGCGTGGCGTAGTGGCCGGACATGGGCGCGACCAGCAGGATCTTGCGCGGCTGTTCCTCGCGGCCCATGACGTCGAAGTGGATGAGGTCGCCGAAGGGCTTTTCCACCACGGTCTTGATATCGACGAGGTGGTCCTTGCCATCCTCGCAGGTGAAGGTGCGAATCCCCCAATCGGGCTTGACCACCATGCGTTCGAAGGTGCGTTCCGTCACCTCGCCCCATGCCGCCATCCATTGCAGGGCCGGGTTCGGCATGACCGAGAACACCGGGTACGATGCCATGGTCCGGGCGGTCGCACCCAGCCATTGGTTGGTGTTCCGCATCGTTTCCATCAGATCGTACGTCGCCATGTAGCGCATGACAGCTACTCCTATTATCATGGGGTCGTTGCACCGTTTCCGGCGTGTCGGACCAGAGCCAATTCGTCGCTTTGCCCCCCGACCCCGGCGACGTTAATTCTGCAACTGCGAAGCATAGGGGGGGAAAAGTTAAATGACAACAAATACGGTTGTCGCAGGGGAAAACCGCGAGAAGCTCGAGGCGAACCTGAAGCGGGTCGAGGAATTGTCGCAGCGGCTGGTGCAGGCCCTGACGAAACGCCACCCGACGCCGCAGGCGCTGAACGGGCCGGACAGCGCGCTGTATACCAAGGCGGCGCAGGCCTACATGCAGGAATGGGTCACGAATCCCGCCAAGCTGATCGAGCAGCAGGTGGGGTTCTGGGGCAAGACCGTCACGCATTTCGTTGAGGCGCAGCAGGCGCTGGCCTCGGGCAAGTTCACAGCACCTGCGCCGAAGAGCCAGACCACCGACAAGCGGTTCAAGAACCCGTTGTGGGACAGCCACCCCTATTTCAACTACGTCAAGGAACAGTACCTCATCAACGCCGACGCGGTGCGCCAGGCGGTGGAAGCGATCGACGATCTGGACGAGGTAGAAAAGCGCCGGTTGCGCTACTTCAGCCAGCAGATCATCGACATGTTCGCGCCGACGAACTTCCTTGCCACGAATCCCGACGCCCTGATGAAGGCGGTGGAAACCGAGGGTGAGAGCCTCGTGCGCGGGCTGGAGAACCTCGTCAGCGACCTGGAGGCCAACAACGGCGAGATGCTGGTGCGGCTGGTGGACGAAGGTGCCTTCGAGGTCGGCGGCAACATCGCCACGGCGCAGGGCGAAGTGGTCTATCGCAACCGCATGATGGAGCTGATCCAGTATTCGCCCACCACGGAACAGGTGCACGAGACCCCCATCGTGCTGTTCCCGCCGTGGATCAACAAGTTCTACATCCTCGACCTGAAGCCGCAGAACTCGCTGATCCGCTGGGTGGTGGATCAGGGCTACACCCTCTTCGTGGTCAGCTGGATCAACCCCGATCCGAAGTACCGCGACGTGGGCATGGAGGATTACGTCGAAGAGGGCTTCCTGAAGGCCGTCGAGGTGGCCAAGGACATCTGCAAGGTCAAGCAGGTCAACGCCGTGGGCTACTGCATCGCCGGAACCACGCTGTCGATCACCCTGTCGCTGATGAAGAAGCGCAAGGACAAGTCGATCAAGTCGGCCACCTTCTTTACCGCGCTCACGGATTTCAGCGACCAAGGGGAATTCACGCCCTTCCTGCAGGAGGATTTTGCCGACGGGATCGAGCAGGAGATCGACCAGGAAGGCATCCTGCCGCATTTCATCATGGCGCGGACGTTCTCGTTCCTGCGGTCCAACGACCTGATCTATGGACCGGCGATCAAGAGCTACATGATGGGCGAGACGCCCCCTGCCTTTGACCTGCTGTACTGGAACGGCGACGGGGCGAACCTGCCGGGCAAGATGTTCATCGAGTACCTGCGCGCCCTGTGCCAGCGCAATGAATTCGCCAAAGGCACCTACAAGCTGTTCGGAGAGACTCTGTCGGTCAAGGACGTGGACGTACCGCTGATGTCCATCGCCACCGAGACGGACCACATCGCCGCCGCCCGCGACGTCTATCGCGGGGTGCAGATGATGGGGTCGAAGTCGAAGGAGTTCGTGCTGGGCCAGTCAGGCCACATCGCGGGGATCGTCAATCCTCCGGGCAAACCCAAGTACGGGCATTATCTGAACGACGACCTGTCCCTGCCCTTCGACCAGTGGAAGGCCAAGGGCACGCATCACGAGGGGTCGTGGTGGCCGCATTGGGAAGAGTGGCTGAAGGCGCGGTCCGGCAAGATGATTACGGCTCGCGCTCCGGGTGATTCGGAGCATCCGTCGCTCGCCCCGGCTCCGGGAACTTACGTGAAGTTAAAGGCCGCCAAACAATTTCAATGACTTGTTACGTGCCCTCGACATTTTTTGCTGCAGCGCAGAATTTCACTTGAAATGCTGCGCTGCAGCATGCATATTGTTTGCAGCTGCAGAGAATACGGGGTGGGCCCGCTGAGCAGCGGAACAGAGATACGAGGAATTACGAAATGGCACAGACGCAAGACTTCACCGCGATGATGAAAGACATGATGGGCGCGTTCCCGGTCGACACCAAAGCAATGGAAGACGCTTTCAAGACCACCGCGACCATGAACGAGAAGCTCTCGGCTGTCGCTCTGGAAGCCGCCGAGAAGTCGACCGAGCTGTCGGCCGCCTGGACCAAGGACACCCTGACCAAGCTGTCCGCCATGACCAGCGCCAAGTCCGAGCCGGCTGACTATGCCAAGGCGATGACCGACTTCGCTTCGGCTCAGGCAGAAACCGCAGCCGAGAACATGGCCGCTTTCGCCGAGATCGCCAAGAAGGTCCAGATGGACACCGTCGAGCTGCTGATGGCGGCTGGCAAGGACTTCTCGGAAGACATGACCGCTGCCGCCAAGAAGGCATCGGACGAGATGACCGCAGCGGCCAAGAAGGTTTCTGAGGCAGCGAAGTAATTCGCACGGGTTTCCCGCGCCCCTTCGGGGGTAACGGGTAAGGCTTTTGCGCCCTCTCCTCCCATTTGGCGCAAAATCCTGGGGGTGGGTTCCGTCTGGAACTCACCCCCTTCCTTTTTGAGCGGCGGGTGCCCTGTGGCGCCCGCCGTTTTTCTTTACGCGGCTGTTATCCCGTGGTGCGCCTGCGGCGCGCTGGGTGTCTCGGCCTGTCGCCTGCGGCTCGGGCCTCGAGGGGCCTCCGGCGGAGGTATTTGGGAAACCAAAGAAGCAGGGGCTGGCGCAATCGTTGGACATGGAAAAGGGCGGCACCCAGATGGGGCCGCCCTTATTGCGTTGCAGTGACGGAGGTCAGCGCGGACTGGCGTCGCCCTCTGCCTCGCCATCGTCGAAGGTGGCGTCCTTGTCCGGGCTTGCCTTGGGCTTTTCGGCCTTGGCCTCGAGGGTCTGCGCGTCCTCGGTGTCGTGGATCAGGCGGATCGGGGCGGCGGGTGCCTTGCCCTGCTTGTCCTCGCCAAAGTAGATCGTCTGGTGCGGGAACGGGATCTCGATCCCGCGTTCGTCGAAGATGCGTTTGACGATCTCGTTGTAGGCCCGGCCTACGCCCCATTGCTGGCCCGCGACGCATTTGATGCGCGCGCGGACGACCACATCGGAGGCACCGAAGCTGTTCAGGCCGAACCATTGCAGGTCTTCGAGGATGTGCGGCGCGAAATCCTCGTTGGCGCGCAGTTCGTCGAAGGCGTCGTGCATGGCCTGTTTCGCGTCCGAAACGTTCTCGCGGTAGGCGATGCCCATGTCTGCCACGTAGAATCCGTAGTCGCGCATGAAGTTCGACACCATGTCCACCGAGGAGAATGGGATGATGTGGAAGACGCCCTGCACGTCGCGGAGAGAGACGGAGCGGATGGTGAGGCGCTCCACCGTGCCCGTGGTGCCGCCGACGGTCACCACGTCGCCCACGTTCATGGCGTTCTCCAGTTGGATGAAGACGCCGGTGATGATGTCCTGCACCAGTTTCTGCGCGCCGAAACCAATGGCGAGGCCCAGCACCCCGGCAGAGGCGATCAGCGGCGCGATGTCGATGCCGACCTCGGAGAGGACGAACATCAACGTGATGACGATCAGCACGATGCTGACCGCGTTTCGCAGAAGTGTCAGCAGCGTCTGTTCCCGCGCCGTGGGGCGGCTGCCGTAGGACGGGTTCAGGCGGAAGTCGATCCAGCTGTTCACTGCCAGCCAGGCGAGGAACGAGAACATGAGGATCAGGAAGATCGACACGATCATGCCGGTCATCCGCACGCCCACCTGGCTTTCCAGCCAGCCCTGCGCGTCGAGGATGCCCATGGTGTTCAGGGTAAAGAAAACGACGGCGGCAAAGATCGCCAGTCGGAAGACCGTCAGCACGCGCGGAACGAAGGCGTTCAGGCGACGCTCGAGCAGCGGCAGGCGCTCCGAGATGCTCTCGGGCACCTTGACGCCGCGCATGATGAGCCGCCCCATCAGGTTCGACGCGATGGCGCCCAGCACGATCGCCCCCAGCACCTTGGCCGAGGCATAGAGCATCGGGAAGAGCACTCCGCCCGGACGCGCCAGCACCACCGCCAGCAGCACCACCAGGTAGACCAGCGCCGCCACGTACCAGTTGCGCGCAAGGAAGCGGATCGCGCTGCCCCAGTCATGCAGGCGGCTTCCCATCAGCCAATCGGCGACCGTCTTACGCCAGCGCACCACCAGCACCATCACGATCAGGATCGCCAAGGCCGAGATCACGGTCGAGACGCCGCGCCCGGTGGCGTAGTTGACGTTCTGGTTGATGATCGGCACCACCAGCAGCTGGCCGTAGCCCAGCAGACTTGTGATGAAGGCGATCCAGCGGTTGAGGTAGACCGCGCCCCGGTCGGGGATGTTCATCGTCCGCAGGTCCGGCGTGGTGGGTGACAGGATCGCGCGCACAACGACCTTGACCATCTCGACGATCAGGAAGGCATTCAGGTAGAGCGTCTGGCGGATGCCGATCTCTCCGGTCGTGCCAAAGGCCATGAGCGCCAGCAGATATCCCGCACCCCAGGCGATGGCGACCACGGCCACGTCGATCAAGACCGAGGCCAGGATGATCAGCCCGGTTTGCAGCGGCCCGCGTTCATGCGCGGCGTCTCCCATGCGGCGAAAGATGCGTTTCGCCACCAGACGCAGCACGTTGTAGATCACAACGGTGGCGGCGATCACCAGCGCCAGTTCGCGGATGGCGTCCCAGATCACGCCCGGGTCGACGTTCAGCACCGAGTCGATGGCATCCGGCGCGCGGGTCAGCGCCGCGCCAAAGGTTGTCAGCGTGCTGCCCACTGTCTCGGCCGCGTTTTGTGTCGCCTGTGCGACGCGGCGGCCCAGCGAGACCTCCTCGGGCTGGGTGGTTGCCGCCGCCGCGGCGGGATCGGCCGACCCCGTGTCCACCGGCACCTCGCCCACCTTGTTCAGCGCATCGACCAGCGCGCCGCGCGTCGCGTCGTTGCTGAGGAGGTCAGCCAGGGCCTTGGCCTGTTCCGGGGTCAGTTGCTCGACCGCCGTGGGGGTCGGCGCGCCGCTGCCCACCGTTGTCTGTGCCAGCGACGGCAGTGCCGCCATGATGAGGGAAATGGCGAAAGTGCAGGCCACCAGCGCCTGCCGGAGCACTCTGCCCCCGGTCGTGAAACTCATGCGAGCCCCTTTGTCTTGTCCAGTCCTGCCCCGGGGGCGGTGTCCCCCACCCGCCCGAAGCCTTCGCCCGCGCCTCTTGCGCGGTGTGCGTCCAGTCACCAGCTAGGGCGCGGGGGGACATTTCAAGGCGCGGATGTGCAAGCGCAGCAATGCAAAACGGCGGCCCACGCGGGACCGCCGTTGCGTTTTCACCTTGAGGGTGTATCAGACCAGCGTCGCTTGCGTCGCCGCGCGCAGCTCGTCCTCGGTCACGCCCTCCGCGCATTCCACGATCTTCAGCCCGCCGTCGACCACGTCCAGCACGCCGAGGTTGGTGATGATGCGATCCACCACGCCCTTGCCGGTCAGCGGCAGGGTGCATTCCTTCAGCACCTTGGACTCGCCGTGCTTGTTGGTGTGGTCCATGACGACGATGACGCGGCCCACGCCCGCCACGAGGTCCATGGCGCCGCCCATGCCCTTGACCAGCTTGCCCGGGATCATCCAGTTCGCCAAGTCGCCGTTCTCCGCCACTTCCATGGCACCAAGGATCGCCGCAGCGATCTTGCCGCCGCGGATCATGCCGAAAGACGTGGCCGAGTCGAAATAGGCTGTGCGCGGCAGTTCGGTGATCGTCTGCTTGCCGGCGTTGATGAGGTCCGGGTCCTCGTCGCCCTCATAGGGGAACGGACCCATGCCCAGCATGCCGTTCTCGGACTGGAGCGTGATGTCCTTGTCGCCGACGTAGTTCGCCACCAGCGTCGGGATGCCAATGCCGAGGTTGACGTACATGCCGTCTTCGAGTTCCTGCGCGGCGCGTGCCGCCATCTGATTACGGTCCCAGGCCATTATGCTTCCTCACGCTTGCGCACGGTGCGCTGTTCGATGCGCTTCTCGTGCTCGCCCTTGATGATGCGATGCACGTAGATGCCCGGCAGGTGGATGTGATCGGGGTCGAGCGCGCCCGGCTCGACGATCTCCTCGACCTCCAGCACGCAGACCTTGCCGCACATGGCCGCAGGAGGGTTGAAGTTGCGCGCGGTCTTGCGGAAGACGCAGTTGCCCGTGGTGTCGGCTTTCCAAGCCTTCACGATGGCGAGGTCGGCAAAGATCCCCTCTTCGAGGATATATTCCTTGCCGTTGAACACCTTGACCTCCTTGCCCTCGGCAATCTGCGTGCCTACGCCGGTCTGGGTGTAGAAGCCGGGGATGCCCGCGCCACCGGCGCGCATCCGCTCCGCCAGGGTGCCCTGGGGGTTGAATTCCAGCTCCAGCTCGCCCGAGAGGTACTGACGCATGAATTCCGCGTTCTCGCCCACGTAGGACGACATCATCTTCTTGATCTGGCGGGTGGCCAGAAGCTTGCCAAGGCCGAAATCATCGACGCCCGCGTTGTTCGACGCGACGGTCAGGTTCTTGACCCCGGACGCCACGATGGCGTCGATCAGCAGTTCCGGAATACCGCAAAGGCCAAAGCCCCCGGCGGCGATCAGCATGCCGTCGCTCAACAGGCCGTCCAGCGCCTCGGACGCCGAACCGTATACCTTCTTCATGAAACACCCCTCCTGTGTGTGCCCTCGCATGCGGTTTTCGCCGCTCTGCAGCACGGAGTCAACGCGGGCGGCACGGCCCCGCCGCCCCGCCCGCAGCCGTTACCGCAAACGGCGTCAGATCAGGCGCACCTGCTTTGCTTAAATGAGGCGAACCTGCGTTCCGATAGGGGTGATCTCGAACAGCTCCGCGATCTTCTCGTTGTACAGACCGATACAGCCATCGGACGAAGGCCGCCCGATCTTGCGCGTGTCATGGGTGCCGTGGATCAGGTAGGCGGGCCAGCTGAGGTACATGGCGTGCGTTCCCAGCGGGTTGTCCTCTGCGCCACCCGCAACCGGACGCCAGTCGGGGAAACGCTCCATCTGGCTGGCGGTAGGCGTCCAGGACGGGCCGACCTTCTTGCGCACGATCTCGGTATAGCCGCGCTTGGTCAACTCATCGGTCTTCGGCACCGAGGTCGGGTAGACCCGGTAATCGCTGCCATCGGCCGACCAGTAATGCAGCGCGCGGCTTTCTGTATCACAAACGATGCACCCCTTGCCCAGGCTATCGAAATGATCGCGCCAGTCCTGGCTCGCAAAGCTGGAAACATTGCGCCGCCCCTCGGCAGCACGCGCCGTGGCAGGCACCACCAGCGCAGCGGCACCGGCAATCATCAGGGAACGTCGGGTCAGAAGTGTCATCTCAGGCCTCTCTGCTCGAAAACATGCCAGTTACATGCATGTCTCTCACACCAAAGGCCAATCACACATCCTTTACCACGAATGTGAGGTCATTTCGGCAACAGGTCCGCAAGGCTCGCCCGCTCGCCTGCTTCTTTGGTTTCCAAAATACCTCGGGGGACCGCGCGGCACGCGCGTGGGGGCAGAGCCCCCATCCCGGCAGGCGCGAAGCGCCTGCTCCCCTGCGCGCGCGCCAGCGCGCTCCGCCGGATCACTCCTTCTTGGCGGCCTTCTTCGCGGGCGCCTTCTTTGCCGCCGGTTTCTTCGCCGCAGGCTTCTTGGCCGCCGCCTTCTTCGCGGGCTTCTTCTTCGACTTCGCCGCGATCAGTTCCAGCGCCTGCTCCATGGTCAGGTCCGCAGGTTCGACGTCCTTCGGCAGGGTCGCGTTGACCTTCTCCCACTTCACGTAAGGACCGAACTTGCCCTCCATGATGGCAATCTTGCCGCCGTCCGGGTGGTCCCCCATCTCGCGCAGCGCCTTGGCGGCCTGACGACCGCGCCCCGGGTTCGCCCGCTTCTGTGCAAGCAGCTCCACCGCATGGTTCATGCCGATCTCGAAAACCTCCTGGAATTCCTTGAGGTTGACGTAGACGGGTTTCTCCTCGTCGGGAAGCTGGTGCATGATGTAGGGTCCGAACCGACCGAGGTTCGCACTCACTACGCCACCCTCGGGGTGCATCCCGATCTCGCGCGGCATGGTCAGCAGGGTCAGCGCCTTTTCCAGCGTCATCCCCTCGGGCTCCCAACCCGGCAGGTAGGCCCCGCCCTTCTTCGGCAGCGAGGCACGCGGCGGCTTCTTGTTCTCGGGCGTCGGTTCGCCGCGCTGCACGTAGGGGCCAAAGCGACCGGCTTTCAGCCAGATCTCGTCGCCACCATCCATGCCGAGCAGCTTTTCCTCGCCATCCGCGCCCTCACCTGCGATGGGCCGAGTGTAGGTACACTCGGGGTAATTACCACAGCCGACGAAACCACCGGTCCTCGACGTTTTCAGGTGCAAGCGCCCCGCCCCGCATTTCGGACAGATGCGCGGATCAGTACCATCCTCGCGCGGCGGGTAAAGCTGCGGGGCCAAGGCCTCGTCCAGCACGTCCAGCACCTCGGAGATCCGCAGGTCCGAGGTCTCGGCAATGGCAGCCGAGAAATCGCGCCAGAACTTCGCCAGCAGCGCCTTGTAGTCTTCCTCGCCCGCCGAGACCAGATCCAGCTCGTTCTCCAGCGCGGCGGTGAAATCGTATTCCACGTAACGCTTGAAGAAATTCAGCAGGAAGATCGTCACGATCCGGCCCTTGTCCTCGGGGAACAGGCGGTTCTGCTCCTTGCGGACGTATTCGCGGTCCTGGATCGTCGTGATGACAGAGGCGTAGGTCGACGGGCGGCCGATCCCCAGCTCTTCCATCTTCTTGACGAGGGTCGCCTCGGTGTAGCGCGGCGGCGGGTTGGTGAAGCTCTGGGTCGCCAGCGTCGCGGCATCACCCGACATGACCGCATTCTTCGCGCCGGTCGACTTCTCAACCATCTTCGCGTGCTCGGAGGCCAGCGCGCCGCCTGCGAACTTCGCCGGTTCGCCGTTCATGATCTGCGGCAGGCGGCCATCGTCCTCGTCCACCACGTCGTCGCGGCCTTCCTCGTAGACCGCCATGAAGCCGTCGAACAGCACGACCTGCCCGGTCGCGCGCAGGCCGACCTGAACGTCCTCGCTGCCGATCTCCACGGTCGTGCGTTCCAGCCGCGCGGCTTCCATCTGGCAGGCCAGCGTGCGCTTCCAGATCAGGTCGTACAGACGGCGCTGGTCACCGTCCGTCAGGCGCAGTGCCTCGGCGTCCTTGGTCATGTCGGTGGGGCGAATGCACTCGTGCGCTTCCTGCGCGTTCTTGGCCTTGTTTTTATAGACGCGCGGGCTGGAGGGCACGTATTTCGCGCCGAAGCGGTCCGCGATCGCGGCACGGCAAGCCTGCACGGCCTCGGGGGCCATGTCGATGCCGTCGGTTCGCATGTAGGTGATGTGCCCCGCCTCGTAGAGGCGCTGCGCCGCGTTCATGGTGGCCTTGGCCCCCATGCCGAACTTGCGCGACGCCTCCTGTTGCAAGGTCGAGGTCATGAAGGGGGCCGACGGGTTACGCGACGCCGGTTTCGCCTCGACCGACTGGACCTTCAGCGCGCGCTTTTCCACCGCGGACACGGCCATCTCGGCATCGGTCACATTGGCCAAGTCGTAGCGGTCCAGCTTCTTGCCCGCCAGCGACACCAGCCGCGCCTCGAACGTCTGGCCGCGCGGCGTGGTCAGCGCCGCCTTCACCTGCCAGTATTCACGGGCGCGGAACGCCTCGATCTCCATCTCGCGCTCGACGATCAACCGCAGGCAGACCGACTGCACCCGCCCCGCCGAGCGCGCGCCCGGCAGCTTGCGCCACAGCACCGGCGACAGGTTGAAACCCACGAGGTAATCCAGCGCGCGGCGGGCGAGATAGGCCTCCACCAGCGGCGCGTCGATCTCGCGCGGGTTCTGCATGGCCTCGGTCACGGCCTGCTTGGTGATCGCGTTGAAGGTCACGCGGCTGACATGGGTGTCCTTCTTGATGGACCGCCGCTTGGTCAGCGCCTCCTTGAGGTGCCACGAAATCGCCTCGCCTTCGCGATCGGGGTCGGTTGCGAGGATCAGCGCATTGTCGCTTTTCAGCGCCTCGGCGATGGCGGCGACATGCTTTTTCGAATCGTTCGCGATCTCCCAGGTCATGTCGAAATCGTTCTCGGTATCGACCGAACCGTCCTTCGCAGGCAGGTCGCGGACGTGTCCGTAAGAGGCCAGAACCGTGTAGTCGGATCCCAGATACTTGTTGATTGTCTTGGCCTTGGCCGGGGATTCGACGACAACGACGGGCATCTGGCTCTGTGACCTCTCTCTACAATAACTGCGATCTTCTGGGGCGGCGTATCGCGGCGCTAGATGTGGGTTGCAAGGGGGAATTGTCAATGTGGGCGGATCGGCCGCGTTTCCTGTGGCGCGTTCCGGCGCTAGACCTCAGGGCGTTAACAGGAGCTTAAATCATGCGCCATTTCCTGCGTGCCGCTGCCCTTTCGACCTCGCTTGTCACGCTGCTTGCGGCCCCGCTCGCCGCTTGGGAAACGCCCCAACGCGGCAGCCAGACGCGGTCTGACCTGATGGACGCCATGCGCCCGCATGTGGAGTGGATCTTTGGTGCGCCCCTGCTGTTCCGCGTCGATGACCTGCGGGTGCAGGGCGACGTGGCCTTTGCCATGCTGGAGCCGATCCGGCCCGATGGCAGCACGATGCACCGCGGTGACCTGATGCTCGGGCGCGGGGCCGATGACATATTCGAGTTCGGCGGGCCCTCAGTGCAGGTGCTGTACCAGCGTTCCGGCAACACGTGGGTCGCCGTCCATTGGGAAATCGGGGCGAGCGACGCCTGGTGGTATTGGCCTGAGCTTTGCCCGACATGGTGGTCGGTCATCCCCGAAGCCTGCGCGGGCTAATCCTTCGGCACCGAGGACAGGAAACCGCCGGGCTGGCGGCGCACCTGCCCGTCAAGCTCGAGGTCCGTCAGGGCCGAGCTGACATGCTCCGCCCCCTGCCCCAGATCCCGAACCAGCTGATCCTCCGCCGTGGGCGATGGGCCGAGCCGCGCAAGGATCTGCCGGTGCAGGTCGGCCACGCGCCGCAGGTTCATGCGGGGCGGACGCGCCTCGGACAGGCCGCGATAGCCCTGCGGCGGCTGCTCCAGCGCCAGTTCCGTTTGCACAGGGGTGTCTGCCTCCATAGGCGGCAGTGCTTCGAGGATGTCGTCCACGCCACGCACCAGCCGTGCGCCGTCGCGGATCAGCATGTTGCAGCCCGAGGCGCGCGCATCCAGCGGATGGCCCGGCACCGCCAGCACCTCCCGCCCCTGATCCAGCGCGCCGCGTGCCGTGATGAGCGAACCCGACTTGGCCGCCGCCTCGACCACGACCACGGCCCGCGCCAGTCCGGACACGATCCGGTTGCGCGTCGGGAAATGCCGCGCCATGGGTTGCATCCCCATCGGCTGCTCCGACACCCGCGCGCCGCCCTTTTCCACGATCTGTTCTGCCAGCCGCGCGTTTTCCGCCGGATAAAGCACGTCGACCCCGCCCGCCAGCACCGCCACGGTGCCGGTGTCGAGTGACGCGACATGCGCGGCGGCATCGATGCCCCGCGCCAGCCCGGACACAACCGTATAACCCGCCTGCCCCAGTCCCTCGGCAAGATTGCGGGCCATGCGCAGCCCCAGCGACGAGGCATTGCGCGCGCCAACCAGTGCCACCATGGGCCTGCGCAGCGCGCGCGGATCACCCACCACCCAGAGGATCGGCGGCGCGTCGCTCAGGTCCGCCAGATCGGGCGGATAGTCCTCCATCCCTCGACACACCATGCGCGCCCGCTTCAGCCGCGCGGCCTTCATCTCGGCGAGGACGACGCCCTCGGGGCAGACCTCGTAGCGGTCAACGCCTGCGGCGCGCGCCACCTCTGGCAGGACTGCCAGGGCGGTGCGCGCGTCACCATGTTCGTTCAGCAATTTCCAGAAGGTCGTCGCTCCCACGCGACGTGAGCGCAAGAGGCGGAGCCAGTCCACACGAGCATCTTCCGTGGTGGGTGGGAGTGGGGGGTGAGTGGAAGAGTAGCTGTCGTCGCGCATCCTGTCCCCGCCGTCTTGCGGGATCATCTATAGCGCGAAATTAGTTAACCATAGGTAAACTACAGGCTGCACCGGGCCGATACATGCCATCGGCAGGTATAAGGCCATGATTCATCGAAACTTTTATTTTCGTCCCGAGGGCAGGTGCACGAGCCGCCTCCGCGCCAGCACCGCGACTCACCCGCTGGCACGGCTTCGATTGGCCACCACCAGCCTCAGGGCCACCAGTTGCAACAGCGCCAGCATGGGCGCCATGACGATCCCGAGTCCCCCCAGCACCTGCGCCAGCACCGCGCCCACCAGCAGTCCGGCCAGGGCAACCACCGCCCATCCGGCCCAGCCCCGGGCGAACAGCGCCTGCAGGACCAGCGCCCCGGCAAGGTGTCCGATCCAAGAGAACATCACGGAGAAGGTCATAAGGATTCCCAACAGGCTGAGCATCATGCGCAGGCCACTGCCCTCGGGATTGCCCAGCAAGGACAAGAGGCGCCCGATGACCACCGTGGCCACGAGGCTCAGCACGATGGCGATGGCCTGCTCTCCCCAAGTCGGGGCGATCACGGCGCTGCGAAGTGGATGGGAACGGCCCGGGGCGGGCAAATCATCGGACATCAACGGCTCTCTGGCAAATCGTCGGGTCAGGATGCCGCGCCCCTCCGGGCCTGGCAACCCGCCAGAGCGTCAAAGACGCCCGCCAGCCAAGCCCCGCGCGGTATCTCCGAAAACAAGGCAGGCGGGGCGGACCGATGCCGTTCGCCCCGACCGCAAAACATCAGCCCTTGTACAGCGTCAAACGCCCGCGCCGCCCACGGTCAGCCCTTGGATCATCACCGTCGGCTGGCCGACGCCCACCGGGACCCACTGGCCCTGCTTGCCGCAGTTGCCCATGCCGGGGTCCAGCGCCATGTCGTTGCCAAGGGCGCGGATGCCCATCAGCGCCGTCGCCCCGTCACCGATCAGGGTCGCGCCCTTCACCGGCGCGCCGACCTTGCCGTTCTTCACCCGGTAGGCCTCGGTGCAACTGAACACGAACTTGCCGTTCGTCGTATCCACCTGCCCGCCGCCAAAGCCCACGGCCCAGATGCCGTCCTTCAGGTCGGCGACGATGTCGCCCGGCTCGACGTCACCGCCCATCATGTAGGTGTTGGTCATGCGCGGCATCGGGATATGCGCATAGCTCTCGCGCCGCCCGTTGCCTGTAGGTTTCACCCCCATCAGCCGCGCGTTTTGGCGGTCCTGCATGAAGCCCACCAACTTGCCGTCCTCGATCAGTACGTTCTTGCCCGAGGGCGTGCCCTCGTCATCCACGGTGATCGAGCCGCGCCGGTCGGGGATGGTGCCGTCGTCCAGCACCGTGACGCCTTTCGAGGCCACCTGCTGCCCCATCAGACCGGCGAAAACGGACGTGCCTTTGCGGTTCGCATCCCCTTCCAGCCCATGACCGATGGCCTCGTGCAGCAGGATGCCCGGCCAGCCCGGGCCGAGGACAATGTCCATCACGCCCGCAGGCGCCGGTTCCGCGTCGAGGTTCACCAGCGCGATGCGCAGCGCCTCGCGCGCCTTCGACTGCCAGTCCACCGGGTCGAGCAGCCCGTCGAGCGAGACGCGCCCGCCCCCGCCCGCCGTCCCGGCCTCGCGGCGGCCGTCCTGTTCCACGATGACCGAGACATTGACCCGCGTCATGGGGCGCACGTCCATCACCAGCCCGCCCTCGGGGCGCAGGATCGTCACCTCCTGCAACGAGGCCGCGATGGTCGCCGTCACCTGCACCACGCGGCGGTCCAGCCCGCGGGCATAGGCGTCGATCTCCTTCAGCACCTCGACCTTCACTGGAAAGCTCGCCCCGGCGATGGGATCGGCGTCCGTATAAAGGTGACGATTCGTCCCCGGAGGCGGCGGGGCCAGCACGCCACCGCCCTCTCCGACCGCCAGCCGGGCGGTTTCAGACATGCGTTTCAACGATTGTTCGGAAATTTCCGTGGCATGGGCATAGCCCGCCACCTCGCCCCGGACGGCGCGCAGCCCGAATCCCTCGGAGGCGTCATAAGAGGCCGTCTTTACCCGACCATCGTCCAATACCAGCGATTCCGAGCGCCTGCGCTCCAGGAACAGCTCGCCATCCTCCGCCCCTGCAAGGGTTTCACGCAGCTGGGCAAGGGTGCGATCCAGGTCGAGATGCGTCTCGAAAGGGCGAAAATTTTGATCTGACATCTGGACCTCGGAGTTGATCTGGATCAAGAAAGCGGCGCTTTGCCGCGGACACCATGCTTCCACGGGTGGACAGAATATGGTTTCTAGTCCGGCAGAACGCAACGGTATGCCGTGAGGGAGGAGCAGGGCGACAGAACTGCGCTCCCTCTCTGTATATCCATTGGAATTTCCGGGTCGGCGGGCCCGTGTGCAACTCGAATCGATCAGGGTAGACAGATGAACCTCAAGACGATCATGACGGGCCTCGCGGGTGCCCTCTTTGCCGCGCCGGCCATGGCGCAGGACCTGGAAATCGTGGGCCGTCCCCACCAGGGCGGCATCGGCTTCCAGCCCGCGGCCACCGAACTGGCGCGCGACCTGCAGTGGCTCGACGGCATGATCAACGTGATCATCATTGCCATCTGCCTCTTCGTGATCGCCCTGCTGGCCTTCGTCTTCGTGCGCTACAACGCCAAGGCCAACAAGACCCCGGCGTCGTTCACCCACAACACCCCGATCGAGGTGGCATGGACCATCGTGCCGATCGTCATCCTGATCTTCATCGGTGCCTTCTCGCTGCCGACGCTGTTCAAGCAGCAGGAAATCCCCGAGGCCGACATCACGATCAAGGCGACCGGCTACCAGTGGTACTGGGGCTACGAGTACGTGGGCGAGGACCTGGCCTATGACGGCAACATGATCGGCGCGCCCGCCACCGATGGCGACTACCGCAAGACCGACGACGTCATCGCGCAGTTGCAGGAAGCCGGCTACTCCGAGGACGAATGGCTGCTGGCCACCGACACCGCCGTCGTCGTGCCCGTGGGCAAGACCATCGTGGTTCAGGTCACCGGTGCGGACGTGATCCACTCCTGGACCATCCCGGCCTTCGGCGTGAAGCAGGACGCCGTCCCCGGCCGCCTCGCAGAACTGTGGTTCAAGCCGGAGCGTGAAGGCGTCTACTTCGGCCAGTGCTCCAAGCTCTGCGGCATCGCCCACGCCTACATGCCGATCACCGTGAAGGTGGTCAGCCAGGAAGCCTACGACGCATGGCTCGCCGCGTCGAAGGACGAGGGCGGCTACACCGACGTCCGCGCCGTCCTGACGAACTGAGGCAGCGGTGGGTTACAAACCCACCCTACCCCTTGATACATCCCTGGAACCCCGCCGTAGGGTGGGTTTCCAACCCACCACCCGGACCGAACTGGCGCGACCATAGCGCCCCGACCGAACCGCAAGGACATGAGACCCGCGATGAGCGACGCAAGCTTCGACACCCGCGCAGACACGCAAGAGGCCCAGTTCGGCGACTACTTCGCCCTGCTGAAGCCGCGCGTCATGACGCTCGTCGTCTTCACCGCCTTCGTCGGCCTGCTGGCGGCCCCGGTTCCGGTACACCCCTTCCTCGGCTTCTGTGCCGTGCTCTTCATCGCCCTTGGCGGCGGCGCATCCGGCGCCCTGAACATGTGGTACGACAGCGACATCGACGCCGTCATGAAGCGCACCGCAAAGCGGCCCATCCCCGCAGGCAAGGTCACTCGTGAAGAGGCCTTTGCCATCGGCATGACACTGTCGGTCTTTGCCTGCATCTTCCTTGCCTTTGCCACCAACTGGCTGGCAGGTGGCCTGCTGGCGTTCACGATCTTCTTCTACGTGGTGATCTACACCATGTGGCTGAAGCGCGCGACGCCGCAGAACATCGTCATCGGTGGCGCGGCAGGTGCCTTCCCCCCGATGATCGGCTGGGCCGCCGCGACGGGCGAGATCTCCACCGCCTCGGTGCTGATGTTCTGCCTGACCTTCCTGTGGACCCCGCCGCACTTCTGGGCGCTCGCGCTGTTCGTCCGCATGGATTACGACAATGCCACCGTGCCGATGCTGACCGTGACCCACGGCCGCAAGGCAACGCGCACGCATATCCTCGTCTACACGATCCTGCTGGCGGCCTTCGCCATCGGCCTTGGCTTTACCCAAGTCGGCGGCCCGATCTACCTCGCCACCGCGCTGGTGCTGAACGCGCTGTTCCTCAAGGGAGCGTTCGACATCTGGCGCCGGGACGAGGCCGCTTCCGAAGCGGACAACTTCAAAACCGAAAAGAGCTTCTTCAAGCTCTCGCTGCTCTACCTTTTCGCACATTTCGGCGCGATCCTGGTCGAGGCAGGCGTGACCAAGCTGGGGCTTTTCTGATGGGCATCGCACACGAACACGAACTGCACAAACGCCGCCGCTCGCGCAATGTCGGGCTGGGTTTGGTGCTGGGCACCTTCATCCTGATCGTCTTCGGCATGACCATCGCCAAGGTGAACCGTGGCGATTTCGTCATGGACCCCCAGCCGGGCGCGGCGACCCAGACCACCGGAAACGGAGGAACGAATGGCTCTTGATCCAAAGACGAAAACCCTCGCCCAGACGCTTGGCGTCGTGGTGACCATGGGCGCGCTGGCCTGGGCCTCCGTGCCCGCCTACAACTGGTTCTGCTCCGTCACCGGCTTTGGCGGCACCCCGCTTGTGGCCGAGGAAGGCACCCAGCGCGCGATCCTCGACAAGACCATCAAGGTGAAGTTCGACGCCTCGAAAGAGCGTGACATGCCGTGGGAATTCAAACCCATGCAGACCGAGATGACCGTCCGCATCGGCGAAGAGGGCCTGGCCTTCTACGAGGCCTACAACCCCACCGACCGCCCCGTCGCCGGTCAGGCCGCCTACAACGTCGCCCCCTTCCAGGCGGGTGGCTTCTTCAACAAGATCGAATGCTTCTGCTTCACCGAGCAGGTGCTGCAACCGGGCGAGCGCGTGCAGATGCCCGTCAGCTTCTTCGTCGATCCCGAGATCGTCGATGACCCGGACGCGAAGTACACCAAGCACATCACGCTCTCCTACACCTTCTACGAGATCGACCTGCCCGAAGACCAGCAGGCCGCCCTCGACACCGGGGCCGTCACTGGCCCTGCAAATCAAAACGATGCGAAGGCATCGGTGAACTAACGCCTGAACTGAGGGAACCCCATGGCGCATGCAAAAAACCACGACTACCACATCCTGAGCCCCTCCATCTGGCCGCTGCTTGGCGCGCTGTTCGGGTTCATCATGCTGTTCGGTGCCGTTGCCTGGATGTCGGGCGGCGCAATGACCATCCTGTTCGAATCGATCACGCTGGAAGGCCCCTGGCTGTTCCTGATCGGCTTCGTCGGCGTGCTCTACACGATGTTCGGCTGGTGGGGCGAAACGATCAAGGAAAACGGCATCGGTGACCACACGCCCGTCGTCCTGATCGGCCTGCGCTACGGCTTCATCCTGTTCATCATGTCCGAAGTGATGTTCTTCTTCGCGTGGTTCTGGTCCTTCTTCAAGCACGCCCTCTACCCGATGGGCCCGGACAGCCCGAAGATCGACGGCGTCTTCCCGCCTGCAGGCATCGAGACCTTCGACCCCTGGCACCTGCCGCTGATCAACACGCTGATCCTGCTGTGCTCCGGTGCGGCGGCGACCTGGGCGCACCACGCGCTGGTGCACGGCAACAAGCGTGACGAGATCAAGCAGGGTCTGACCATCGCGATCCTGCTGGGCCTGCTGTTCACCGTGCTGCAAGCCTACGAATACTCGCACGCCGCCTTCGGCTTTGCCGGGAACATCTACGGCGCGAACTTCTTCATGGCGACCGGCTTCCACGGCGCGCACGTGATCATCGGGACCATCTTCCTGTTCATCTGCCTGCTGCGTGTCTACAAGGGTCACTTCACCCCGGAAAACCACCTCGGGTTCGAAGCCGCCGCATGGTACTGGCACTTCGTGGACGTGGTCTGGCTCTTCCTGTTCGCCTCGATCTACGTCTGGGGCCAATAAGCACACCGCTAGGGTTTGAAATCAGGGGCGCGTCCGACAGGCCGCGCCCCTTTTCATTGCGCGGCGCCTCTGCACGACAGGTTGAATTCGCCGCCATATCCGACTACCGAAGCAGCCATTCGACGGGCGCGCCTTGCGCCCGGCCACCACTGTCAGGGAGGGATCATGCGGCCAGTCACGGCAACTGTTCTTGCAGCGCTCTGCATGGCCGGGCTGCCTTTCGGCGCTGTCGGTCAGTCTCCCTCGGCCGCAGATCTGGACCGCAAGGCGCGGATCGAAGCAACCGCCGCCGTTCCCACGCAGGCGCAACTGGACCGCAAGGCGCGCTCTATCGCGCGTTTGCAGGCCGAAGGCGTACCCACGGTCGCTCACCTGCCGGCGATCTCGAGCGAGGCCGACAGCCTGCGCCGCACGACGGACGCCGTGGCGCAGCGGGCCATCGGTCTGATGATCCATGCCGTTCTGGGCGAGACCGGCGATCAGGAGCTGATCGCCAACCTCCTGGACCAATTCGACGCACATGATTTCCTGACCCCGGCCGAGCGGGCATTGCTTGACGTCGATCCTCTGTCACAGCGACAACGCACGGACGCCGCATGGCGCTACGAAGGGGTCGAGGTGCTGCTCTGGGCCGTCGGATTGCTCGATGATCTCAGCCCCGCTGACACGATCACCGATGTCCCGGCGCTGGCCACGCTGTTCCGCGAAGAGGGCACCGAAGGTGTTCTCGCCCGCGCGCGCCTGCGTCCGCAATCCGAAATCCTCGATGCCGCCGACTATGTCTATCGCCTGCATTGGGCTGTGACCGAAGCCCGCCTGAACGGCACACCGTCCCCGGACAATGTCGATCCCAGCGTGGTCTACGAACGCCATTACGCCCTGAACTGGCTGATCGGCTACGCGGGGCTGTCGTGGGACAACATGGCCACCGACACCTGAAAGACCACCATGAACAAACGCCTCATCGCCCCTGCCCTCATCGGCCTTCTCGGCGCCGCCACGCTGGCCTACCTCGGCACCTGGCAGGTGCAGCGCCTGTCGTGGAAGCAGGACATCCTCACGCAGATCGACGCGACCATCGCGGGCGATCCGCAACCGCTGCCAGTGATGATCGACCCGACCGAACAGAAATACATGCCGCTTGCCCTCTCCGGCACCATCGAGGAGGGCGCGCTTTACGTCCTCGTATCGGCCAAGTTCGTGGGTGCCGGCTGGCGCGTCGTGTCCCCCTTCCAGACGGAAGATGGCCGCCGGGTGCTGCTGGACCGGGGCTTCATCCCCGACGACCGCAAGTCCGCGCCGCTCTACGCGGGTCCCGCCGAGGTCACCGGCAACCTGCACTGGCCGGACGAACGCACCTCTTCGACCCCGGACAACGACGTGGCCAAGAACACGTGGTTCGCCCGCGACATTGCCGCCATGTCCGACCAACTGAACACCGAACCGCTGCTGGTCGTCGCCCGCGCCATCGACCCGGCGGACGAGGGGTTCACCCTGATGCCGGTGGACAGTTCCGGCATTCCGAACGATCACCTGAATTACGCCATCACCTGGTATTCGCTGGGCATCGTATGGCTCCTGATGACCGGCGTCTGGATGCGCCGTATCGCGAAAGGCACTGACTGATGCGTTACATCTCCACCCGTGGGCAGGCCCCTGCCCTGACCTTCGAAGACGCGATGCTCTCCGGTCTCGCCCGTGACGGCGGCCTCTACGTGCCCGAAACGATCCCGCAGATGTCCGCCGACGACATTCGCGCCCTGAACGGCCTGTCGTACGAGGAAATCGCCTTTCGCGTGATGCGGCCCTATGTCGGCGACGGCTTCACCGACGAGGTCTTTGCCGACCTGATCGCCAAGGCTTATGCCGGGTTCGGCCACAACGCCCGAGCGCCGCTGGTACAGCTGGCGCCGAACCACTTCCTGCTGGAGCTGTTCCACGGCCCGACACTGGCGTTCAAGGACTTCGCGATGCAGCTGATCGGTCAGCTGTTCCAGGAGGCGCTGGAGCGGCGCGGCGAGCGCGTGACCATCGTCGGCGCCACCTCCGGCGACACCGGATCGGCCGCCATCGAGGCCTTCAAGGGCTTGGACAATGTCGACGTCTTCATCCTCTTCCCGCATGGCCGCGTGTCCGAGGTGCAGCGCCGCCAGATGACCACGCCGTCCGAGTCAAACGTGCACGCGCTGGCCGTAGATGGCCATTTCGACGACTGCCAGGCGCGGCTGAAAGACATGTTCAACCACTTCGAGTTCCGCGACAGCGTGCGCCTCGCCGGGGTGAACTCGATCAACTGGGCACGCGTTTTGGCCCAGGTGGTCTACTACTTCTCCTCCGCCGTCAGCCTCGGCGCACCGGACCGCAAGGTCTCCTTCACCGTGCCAACCGGCAACTTCGGCGATATCTTCGCAGGCTACATTGCGAAAAAGATGGGCTTGCCCATCGACCGCCTGATCGTCGCCACCAACCAGAACGACATCCTGCACCGCTGCCTGTCGTCGGGCGATTACCACACCTCCGAGGTGCACCCGTCGATCTCGCCGTCGATGGACATCCAGGTCAGCTCGAATTTCGAACGCGCGCTGTTCGACGCCTATGACCGCGACGGCGCGGCGGTGGCGCAGCTGATGGACGAGTTGAAACAGGGCGGTTTCTCCGTCTCCCAAGGCGCGTTGCAGGCCCTGCGTGAACACTTCGACTCCGGAGCCGTGACCGAGGCGCAGACCCTCGACACCATCCTGCTGGCGAACACCACCATGGGTGAACTGCTGTGTCCGCATTCCGCCGTGGGCGTCCGCGTGGGCGAAGCCCTGCGCAAGCCCGAAGTGCCGATGATCACGCTCGCCACGGCGCATCCGGCGAAATTCCCCGACGCCGTCGAGAAGGCCAGCGGCATCCGCCCGCCCCTTCCCAACCGCATGGCAGACCTGTATGAGCGACCGGAACGCGTGACCCGGGTCGCCAACGACCTCGCCGCGCTGGAATCCCTCGTGCAGGAGCGTATCAACAAGTGACCGTCCAACTCTCCACGCTCTCCAACGGCCTGCGGGTCGTCACCGAACACATGCCCTCGATGGAATCCGCCGCCCTCGGGCTGTGGATCACCGCAGGCGGACGGCACGAGCGTGCAGAGCAGAACGGCATCGCCCATTTCCTCGAACACATGGCGTTCAAGGGCACGACCTCGCGGACGGCCCTGCAGATCGCCGAACAGATCGAGGACGTGGGCGGCTACATCAACGCCTATACCTCGCGCGAGGTGACCGCCTATTACGCCCGCGTGCTGAAGGCGGACACGGCGCTGGCGGTGGACGTGCTGTCGGACATCCTGCTGAATCCGATCTTCGACCAGAAGGAGATCGAGACCGAGCGCCACGTAATCCTGCAGGAAATCGGCCAGGCGCATGACACGCCCGACGACGTGATCTTTGACTGGTTGCAGGAAAAGGCCTACCCGGATCAGCCCATCGGCCGCACCATCCTGGGCGAGGCCGCGCGGGTGAAATCCTTTGGCCGCAGCGACCTGCAAACCTTTGTCGAGGAACATTACGGCCCCGGGCAGATGATCCTGTCGGCGGCGGGTGCCGTGGATCACGACGCGCTGGTCGCTCAGGCGGAACGGCTCTTCGGCGACCGCCCGGCCCGCCCCTCGCACGCCGCAAGTGCCGCCAGCTTTCACGGCGGCGAGGCGCGCAAGGTCAAGGACCTCGAACAGGCGCATATGGCGCTGGCCTTCGAGGCCCCCGGCTACCGCGACCCCGCCTTCTACACGGCGCAGATTTACGCGATTGCGCTGGGGGGCGGCATGTCCTCGCGCCTCTTCCAGGAAATCCGCGAGAAACGTGGCCTCTGCTACACGATCTTCGCCCAGTCCGGGGCCTATGCCGACACCGGCATGACGACGATCTACGCCGGCACCTCGGGCGAGGAACTGGCGGACCTCACGACGCTGACCATCGACGAGATGAAGCGCGCCGCCGAGGACATGTCCGACGCCGAGATCGAGCGCGCCCGCGCCCAGATGAAGGCGGGTCTGCTGATGGGTCTCGAAAGCCCGTCGAGCCGCGCCGAGCGCATGGCCCGCATGATCCAGATCTGGGGCAAGGTTCCCGCCATCGAAGAAACCGTCGCCCGCATCGACGCCGTCACCCGCGCCGACGTGCTGGGTTTTGCCGAACAGCAGGCATCGACCTCCGCCGCCGCGCTGGCGCTGTACGGTCCCGTCTCCGCCGCGCCCTCGCTCGAGGAGATCGCTGCCCGGCGGGCCGCCTGATGCTGGCTTTCCGGCGCAAGCTGCGGATCGAGACCGACCGCCTGACCCTGCGCCCGCCGCTGCATTCGGACTTCAACGCCTGGGTCTCGATCCGCGATGAAAGCCGCGACTACCTGACCCCTTGGGAACCAACCTGGTCCCCGGACCACCTGTCGCGCAAGGCGTTTACCAACCGCGTCACTTGGGCCACTCGCTCGATCCACGGCGGCACGGCGGTGCCGCTGTTCCTTGTGCGACGCGCCGATGACGCGCTGATCGGGGCGATCACGCTGGACAACATCCGCCGAGGTCCGGCTCAGGCGGGAACGCTGGGCTACTGGACCGGACAACGCTACGCCCGCAACGGCTACATGGCCGAAGCCATCGCCGCCGTGACCCACCACGCCTTCGAAAAACTGGGGCTGTCACGCTTGGAGGCCGCCTGCCTGCCGGAAAACGCCGCCTCGCGCGGGCTGCTGGAACGCTCCGGCTTCAAATATGAAGGTGTGGCGCAAAGCTACCTGCAGATCAACGGCCGCTGGCGCACCCACGTCCTTTACGCCTGCCTGCGCTTGGACCGCCGCGGCCGCACCGACGCGGGCTGAGCACGCAAATCCAACTCGCATGGGGGCTCTGCCCCCGTCTCCTTCGGAGACTCCCCCGAGGGTATTTGGAAAACCAAAGAAGCAGGGGCAAGCGCGTTTCTTCTTTGGTTTCGTAAATACCCTCGGGGGAGGCCGCAGGCCGGGGGCAGCGCCCCCTCTGTCCTTGACATGGGCACGGCACCGTCAAACTGTTCTCCCAAGGCGCGCAGCCGCCACGGGAGGACACAGATGACACAACTCGACCGGATGGGTTTTCCCATCCCCGACGACGCGCGCGAGTTGCGCGAGATGATGCTGCGCTTCGGCGCAGAGGAATGCGCCCCCGGTGCGGCCGAACGCGACCGGACCCACGCTTTTCCGGCTAAGCAGATCGACGCCCTCGCACGCCTCGGGGCCATGGCGATGAAAACGCCCGAGGAGGATTTCGGCCCCGGCGTCTCGAACCTCGGCTATGCCCTCGCCATCGAGGCGCTGGCCCGCCATGATGCCTCCATCTGCGTCGTCACAGTGGCCTCGAACCTCGCGGGAGCGATTCTGGCGCAGCAGTGCACGTCGGAGCAGAAACGACGCTACCTGCATCCGGCCGCAAAGGGCGAGTTCGGCGCGCTCAGCTTTGCCCTGACCGAGCCGGGCGCCGGGTCGGATGCCGCCAACATAAAGACAACGGCACGCCGCACCGCCGCCGGCTGGTCCCTCACCGGGACCAAGCAATGGATCACCGGGGCATCCAACGCCAAGCTGTTCCTCGTCTTCGCCCGGATCCCAGACGAGGGCGACCGCGCTATCGGCTGTTTCGCTGTCGAGGCGGGCACGCCCGGCTTCTCCCTCGGTCGGATCGAGGACAAGATGGGCCTCACCTCCTCCGGCACCGCCATGCTGCACTTCGATGGCGTCGAAATCCCCGAACATGCGCTGATCGGCGCGCCCGGCGCGGGGTTGAAGGTAGCGCTGTCCGCCATCGCTCCCTCCCGCGTCGCCATCGCCGCCGAATCCATCGGCATCGCCGAACGCGCTTTTGAGCTGGGCCGCGACTATGCGCGCGAAAGACAGGCCTTTGGCCAGCCCCTCGCCGGGTTCCAGAACACCCGATTCATCCTCGCCGACGCCCGCACCCAGCTGGATCAGGCTTGGCTGCTGATGCTGCGCGCCGCCACCATGCTGGATCAGGGCGTGCCGATCCGCGCCGAGGCCAGCATGGCCAAGCTCGCCGCCTCCGAGACCTGTGGCCGCGTCGTGGACGCCATGCTCCAGCTGCACGGCGGCAACGGCTATGCCCGCGACTACGAGATCGAGCGCCTTTATCGCGACGCCCGCGTGATGCGCATCTTCGAAGGCACCTCCGAGGTGCAGCGCGACGTCATCGCCCGCGACATCCTGTGAAAATGCGTAGGGCGGGGTTCTCCCCGCCTTCCCCTGCCTGAAACGCGCGCGCTCACCGCATCGTGAGAAACCGCCGTGCAGGCATCGCTTTGGCAGATGCGCCGCCCTTGCTACGCTCGGACGCAACACAACAAGGAGCCGGACGCCATGCAGACGTTACTTCGCCTCGCCGCGCTGCTCACCCTTGCAGCCACCGCTGCTACCGCACAGGACCGCCGACCGTCCCACTGCATCGCCATCGCTGACGCGGCCCCCGGCCTAGAATACCTGCACAAGGCCGCGTGGTCCGCCCCCGTCCCCGACTTCACCGTGCGCCTTCATTATATCAGCCACGCCAGCTTCCTGCTGCAAACCCCCGGGGGCATGAACGCCGTCACGGATTTCACTGGCTTCATCGGCAACGTCGACCTGATCCCCGACGTGGTCACCATGAACCACGCCCATGACACCCACTGGACCGCTGCGCCCGACCCAGCCATTCCGCATCCGCTGAAAGGATGGGGAGAGCCCTTCGGCACCGGCATCGACCACCACCTCGACCTGGGCGAGATGCTGGTGCGCAATGTCTCCACCGACATCCGCTCGCCCTATGGCGGGACGGAACCCAAGGGCAATTCCATCTTCGTCTTCGAGGTCGAGGGCCTCTGCATCGGCCACCTCGGGCACCTGCACCACATCCCGACCGATGACCAATACGCCGCGCTCGGGCGGCTCGACGTGGTCATGGTCGCCGTCGACGGTGGCATGACGCTGCCGATCCGCGACGTGGTCACCATGCTGGAACGGCTGCGCTCCTCCGTGGTGATCCCGATGCACTGGTTCTCGGATTACGGGCTGTCCACCTTCCTCGCGCAGATCGGCGAGAGCTTCGAGATCGACCGCCGCGACGAGTCGTCCCTCGAAATCTCCCTCCGCACCCTGCCAAAACGCCCCACCGTGGTCGTGCTGCAACCGCGCTACCTGCGCGACTGACCTTCCCAAAACCACGCCTCTGCCCTATCCCCTGCGGGACAGGAGGACCCGCGCATGACCCTTTCCCCCGCCACCGACGCCTTTGCCGAGAGCCTCGCGGCGCAACTGCCCGCCGACACCCTGCGTCGCCCGGAGCCGCGCCACCTCGAGGAACCGCGCGGCAAGTGGCAAGGCTCGTCCACATGGCTCGCCCTGCCCCGTACCACGCAGGACGTCGCCACCATCCTGCGCGCCTGCAACGCCGCCCGCGTGGGCCTGATCCCCTATGGTGGCGGCACCGGCCTCGTCGGCGGACAACTCGCTCCCGAGGGCGCGCCCCTTCTGCTCTCCATCGAACGCATGACCGCCATCCGTGACCGCCACCCCGATGAAAATACCCTCACGGCCGAGGCCGGCGCGATCCTCGATGACATCCATACAGCCGCCGAAGCCGTGAACCGCCTGTTTCCGCTATCATTGGCCTCGCAAGGATCGGCGCGCATCGGAGGGCTGCTCTCGACGAACGCGGGCGGCATCAACACCTTGCGCTACGGCAATGCGCGTGACCTCGTGCTGGGCCTCGAAGCGGTGCTGCCCGACGGCCAGATCTGGAACGGCCTCAAGCGCCTGCGCAAGGACAACACCGGCTACGACCTGCGCCACCTGCTGATCGGCGCCGAAGGCACGCTCGGCGTCATCACCGCCGCCAGCCTGAAGCTGTTTCCGCGCCCCGCCGCCACCGGCACGGCCTTCTTCGCCACGCCAACCCCGGACGCCGCCCTGAAACTTCTCTCCCTCGCCCGCGACCTGCTCGGCGACACCATTCAGGCCTTCGAACTGATCCACCGCCAAGGCCTCGACTTCCTCGCCGAAACCCTGCCCGACATCCGCCGCCCGTGGGACAGCCCGCCCGACTGGTCCGTCCTGATCGAGATCGGCACCGGACCCGACACCGACCCGACACGCGCGCTCGAATCCCTCTTCGAGGCTGCGCTCGACGCGGGCCTCTCCGACGACGGCCTCATCGCCCAGTCACAGCAACAACGCATGGACTTCTGGAACGTGCGCGAACACATCCCCGAGGCCAACCGCCGCATCGGCGCCATCGCCAGCCACGACATTGCGCTGCCCCTCTCCGCCATTCCCGCCTTCATCCCCGAAGCCAAGGCCCAACTCTCCGCGATAGGCGCCTTCCGCATCAACTGCTTCGGCCACATGGGTGACGGCAACCTGCACTTCAACGTCTTCCCCCTGCCCGGCCACACCCGCGCAGATTACAAACACCAGGCCACGGCCATCACCACCTGCGTGCACGATCTGACACACGCCATGGGAGGCTCCGTCAGTGCAGAGCACGGCATCGGACGCCTCAAGACCGCCGATCTCACCCGCTACGGTGATCCGGCAAAACTCAGCGCCATGCACGCGATCAAGCAGGCGCTCGACCCGAACGGCATCATGAACCCGGGCGCTGTCCTGCCAGCGTGACCACCCGGATCGGGCCCCTCCCCTTCATCTTGATGAAAATACCTCGGAGGCGTGGAGGCAGCGCCTCCGCAGCGCCCGGTACGGGCGCTTTTCGCGGCCGCAGGCCGCGCCGATCGCCGCGCGCCAGCGCGGCGAAACCGACGCCACATCACTGCGTCACCCGGAACACGCAACCATCAGACACCAACTCCGGCGGTGTCAGGCACAGGCCTCGCGCCACCTCGAAGGCCGCCAGCACCTTCGGCACGTAATCGCGCGTCTCTGCATAGTCCGGCACGCCGCCATGCGCGCCGATGGAATTTTCTCCGGCATTGTAGCCCGCCAGCACGAGGATCGGGTCGCCGTCGAACTTCTCCATCAGGAAATCGAGGAAGCGGATGCCACCGCGCATATTATCCAGCGGATCCAACGCATCGGTCACACCGAACCGCTCCGCCGTCGCGGGCATCAGCTGCATCAGCCCCTGCGCCCCGGCCTTGCTCAGGGCATCCGTGCGCCCGCCCGATTCCACTGTTATCACCGCCAGCGCCAGCGCGGGCGAAACACGTGTCCCCACCGTCTCGCGCAGCAGGTCCAACCCATGCCGTGCCGCGATATCCTGCACGTCCTGCAAACGCGGCGCGGCGACCCGTGCGCCACCCGGCCCCTTGCCCAGGGTCTGCAACGCAGGCATCAGCCGCCCCGGCGTGCTTGCCTCGGCGGCCGGCGACACCGCATCCCAGAACCAAGCATAGGCAGCGGTCGGACGGACCTGCGGTGCGACCGCCACCGCATCCGTCACATCACCCGTCACGTCACCGGTCGGGGCCTTGGCCACGGGCAGCGGCGGCACGGATGGATTCGCACGCGGCGCCACCTGCACCGTTATGCGTTTTTCGCCCGGTTTGGGCGGTTTGATCCGACGTGCGGAAAAGTCGGTAAATCCCTGCTGTGCCTCGACAGAACAAGGCAAACCAAGCGTGGCGACCAGAATCGCCATCATCCAAAACCGGGGTCCCATGGGCTGCTCGATCCCTCTGCGGGTTATCTTTACGGGCAATCTCGCACAAAACCGGTAAAAATGCCATCTCTGTCGCCCGCGCTGCAACAATGCCGCCTCATTACCCTGCCCAAAAGCATAAGCGGAATCTCTCGAAAGGATCTGGAAACCAAGCCCCGCCCTTAAAAACAAGCACTTACAGGCCGCGTTAAAGAAAATAACCCGACCGTGAAAACAAACCAATCCGGCCAAACTCTCGCCCCAAACCGGGGGCTATATAGGGTCATACCAACGAGGGACAGGGCAAAGAGAGAGGCCCGCTACCGACCCCAAGCTGGTGAACGTGAGCAACACAGATACCTACGGAGAGAGACCATGATGAACTTCCTCAAGAACTTCCGCGCAGACGAATCCGGCGCAGTGACCGTTGACTGGGTCGTGCTGACCGCAGCCGTCGTTGGCCTGGCAATCGCCGCATACTCGACCATCCGCAACCAGGCGTTCACGCTGATCGAAAACGCCGCAGCAGTGGTTGGCACCGAATCCACCACCCTGACGTCCATCGACACCGGCATCGACCGTTCGCTGAGCACCGTGACCACCGGCGGCAACCCGTAATTCGGCACCGCGCTCGCCGATTTGGGCGTGTGAGGGCGCGGCTGAAACATGCCGCGCCCTTTAGTCATCCGGGCCGCTCCCCAAATGGGTCGGCCTGGACAAGCTGAATTCATGGCTGCCCTGTCAGCCGAAAGGTCTGGCGATGAAAATCAAGACGATCAAGGGTTTCGTTTCCAGTGAAGATGGCGCAGTCACGGTAGACTGGGTGGTGTTGACGGCGGCGCTCGTCGGCTTGGCGATTGCCGCCATGGCATTGTACCGCACCAGCACCTTTTCCCTGGCATCGAACGTCAGTTCCGTGCTGGTCACGGAAAGCCAGAACCTGACCACGATTGCCGACAGTTACTGAGGAACCCGTCAAGTCTTCGCGTCGGTGACCAGAATGGTGACCGGCACGTTGGACCGCCACGGGATCGCCACGATCTCAGCCAATATTTACCATCTTCCCATGCAATCCTGGCCGGGAAGACCGGGTGAACACCCAGGACAGGAGAATTGGTTATGCGACTCGTATTCGGACTCGTACTGCTGGTGGGCGTCGGCCTGGCCGGTTTCGCGGTCTACATGGCACAGAACTACATCGGCGCCTATGAATCCGCCCTGACCGAGGCACGCTCCAAGACAGTGGACAGCACTCCGGTCAAGATGATTTACGTCTCCAGCAAGCCGATCGCCTATGGCCAGGAAATCAAGGCCGAGGATGTCCGCCTTGCCCCGTGGCCTCAGGAAATCCTGCCGGAGGGCGTCTTTACCGAGGAAAATCCGCTGCTGGGTCCGAATATCGACCGTCGTGTTGCGCTGCGTGCCATCGACCCATTCGAGGCCATGCTACCGACCAAGGTTTCGGAACCCGGCGGCGCCGCTGGCCTCACCTCCTACCTGCGCGCAGGCGAAAGCGCCTTTGCGATCAAGGTTGACGTGGCCTCTGGCGTCTCCGGCTTCCTGCGTCCCTCGGACCATGTCGACGTCTACTGGACCGGTCGTGTAGACACCAATGGGCGCGGTAGTGGCGAGGTCACGAAGCTTATTCAGACCGGCATCCGCCTGATCGCCATCGACCAGAACTCGGATTCGGAAACGACCTCGGCCACCATTGCACGGACCGTGACGGTTGCCGCAACCCGCGAACAGGTTGCCGCCCTGACCCATGCGCAGTCCACCGGCAAACTGACGCTGTCCCTGATCGGCACGAACGACACCACCATCGTCGACGAACCGGTCGAGGTGGATCAGCTCTCCATGCTGGGCATCGAACGTCAGGCAGCGCCCGCCCCGGCGGCCCAACAGCAAACCTGCGCGACCCGCGTGCGTCGCGGTGCAGAAGTGGTCAGCATTCCGATCCCCTGCACCAACTGATTACGGGCCACCGCGGTTCATCAGGCCTCGCCCCTCGGGCGGGGCCTCTGCCATGCTCGGTTGCCATTCATGACAGGCACAATTCCGGCCTGTGACCTGTTATCCACAGAAAGAGCCCCGCAAAACCTCTTGATTCTTGCAATAAAAGTTAACTTGCCGCACAGTAGCGCCAAATGCAGGCGACAAGACCTGCTTCCGAGGCGTGATCGAAAGGCAGGTCACATGCAAATTGACGGTTTTCTGAAGGCGGCCCTGCTTGGGCTGACTCTCGGCGTTGCGACTGTGTCGGCGCCAGCGCATGCGGAAACTCTCCGCGTCGTGCGCACCGGGACCGAATCGGTTCTGAGTGTGCCCATGAACCGCGCGGTGGTGGTCGAAAGCGACACGCCCTTCGCGGAACTTTCCATTGCAAACCCGGCCATTGCGGATATTTCCTCGCTCTCGGATCGCACGATCTACGTCCTGGGCAAGGCACCGGGGACAACGACCCTGACGATCCTCGATCCGCAGGGGCAGCTGATTACCAACGTCGATGTGCGCGTCGCCGCCGACGTCACGGAATTCAAGGAACGTCTCCGCCAGATCCTCCCCGACGAGACCATCGAAGTCCGCACCGCCAATGACGGCATCGTCCTGTCTGGCACCGTGTCCTCGATCGCGCGCATGGAACGCGCCCTTGACCTCGCCCAGCGTTACGCGCCGGAACGCGTGTCGAACCTGATGGTGGTCGGCGGCATCCAGCAGGTCATGCTCAAGGTCCGCTTCGCCGAAATGCGCCGCTCCGTTTCCAAGGCCATGCGCACCTCGCTGGCCACCGGGGGCAGCGTCCTGGGCGGGGATCTCGGCCTCGAACTCGGCACGAACAACGCAGCGTCGAATGCGGCGGTGGATGCGGTCGCGGACAAGCTGTCACCGGCTGGCGGGGACATCAACGGTGCCGTGCTCTTCGGCTTCAATGCCGGTGGCCTTGAAGTCGGCGTGCTGCTGGAAGCCATGGAATCCAAGGGCATGGTCCGCACCCTCGCGGAACCGAACCTGACGTCCCTCTCCGGGCAGGAAGCCAGTTTCCTTGCGGGCGGCGAATATCCTGTGCCCGTCGGCACCGGCGATGGCACCGTGACCGTGGAATTCAAACCCTTCGGCGTCGAACTTGCCTTCATCCCCCGTGTCATCGACGGCGATCTGATCAACCTCGAACTCAATGCGGCGGTCTCCTCGCTGGATCCCAGCAGCAGCGTGACGTTTGGCGGCGTGAGCGTCGCGGGCTTTGCCCGCCGCGAGACCAAGACCACGGTCGAGCTGCGCGACGGCGAGAGCTTTGCCATTGCCGGTCTGTTGCAGGAAAACTTCTCCGACCTGAATTCGCAGGTGCCGTGGCTGGGCGACGTGCCTGTGCTCGGCGCGCTTTTCCGGTCTGCCGACTACCAGCGCGACCAGTCCGAACTGGTCATCATCGTCACCCCGCACCTCGTGACCCCGACGCGCGGCGAGGCCCTTGCCCTGCCGACCGACCGGGTCGTCCTGCCCACCGAGCGTGAACTCTTCCTCGGCGGCAAGATCGGCGGCACCAAGACCCCGCGCAAAGGCGCCGCTGCCGAAGTCGCAAAGCAGGACTTCAGCGGCTCCTACGGCTACGTGATGGATTGAGAATGACCATGGCAAACAGACCCCTCCTCCGCATTGTTTCGACGGGACTGGCCATGGGGCTGCTCGTGGCCGGCTGTTCACGGGAAAGCGCGATGACCGCCGGTTTCAACAACGAGATCGGCATGAACGTCGATACCGGTGATTTCGGCAACGCCACGATGAACAACCACCAGTACATGACCGGCGAAAAGCAATACGTCTACGATCTGTCGCAGCGCTTTGCCTCCGAAGTCATGACCACGGTGAACTTCGCCTTCAATTCCTCTGCACTGGACGCCGGCGCGATCGACACGCTGCGTGAACAGGCGAACTGGATCCGCCAGTTCCCCGAGGTCCGCTTCCGCGTCTACGGTCACACCGACAAGGTGGGCGGCGACAGCTTCAACAAGCGACTTGGCATGGCCCGTGCAAACGCCGTGGTCAACTACCTCGTCAGCCAGGGCATCTCCCGGTCCCGCCTCGAGGCTGTGGTCTCCTACGGCGAAACCCAGCCGCTGATCGTGACGGACGGGCGCGAGCGCCGCAACCGCCGCACCGTGACCGAGGTGTCGGGCTTTGTTTCCAGTCACCCAATGGTGCTCGAAGGCAAGTATGCCGCCGTGATTTACCGCGAATATATCGACAGCGCCAAATCTGCCCCAGGCGTCGGAAGCGCAGGCGGAGACGGCTAACACACTGTCAGTACAACGCTTTATACAGGCCGCCCCGCTCAGGAGCGGCCTTTTTTCGTTGCGCATCACAGCCCCGCGACGTGGCCTCCTTTTGGTGAAAATTCGTCCGATCCGGGCGCGAGCGTCCAGAAACTCCGTACAATTTCGAAATTTTGGCCCAAATGTTGCCTCCTTTGCGGGTGACTTTGCCAGAGAACCCAAGTGCGCCGGGATGACTCGGTGCTCACATGTTCGGAAGGCCGACAGAAAGTCGCGCTCAGGTCCGGGCATGTGCAACGAAGGACGAGAGGCATGACGAGTACACCCGCAGATCCCGCCCCGATCGTGGCCTGCACCATCAGCCGGGACGTACAGAATTTCGACCTGCTGATCGAAGACATGGAAACCCTGCTTGGCGAGGCTTGGGGAGACCTGGGATTCGACGAGGCGCTGGCTTTCATGACCCAACCCGAGGCCGAAAGCCTCGAATTCGTCGCCATGGCCATCGACGCCATCGACGAAGGCGAGGTCGCGCAGCTGGCGCATATCATCAAGGGCACCAAATCCCACGGAATCAAGGTGATCCTGATCGCCGAGGACGTGACGCCCGCGTCGCTTCACCAGTTGTTGCGCACAGGCGCCGATGAATTCATCCCCTACCCCCTCCCGGAGGGAGAATTGGCCGCGGCGGTGGAACGCCTCCGCATGCCGGAACCCGACCCCGTGGCAGACACCGGCGTCCCGCAGAACCTGCCCGCCAAAACGAAGAAACTTGCCGAAGGCGGCAATGGTGTCCTGATCGCCGTTCAGGGATTGTCCGGCGGCTGCGGCGCCACCACGCTCTCGGTCAATCTGGCCTACGAACTCGCGACCCATGTCTCGGGCAGCAAGACGCCCAAGGTCTGCCTGATCGACCTCGGCCTGCAATTCGGATCAGTGTCGACCTATCTCGACCTGCCCCGCCGCGAGGCGGTGTTCGAAACGCTCAGCGACATCGAATCGATGGATGGCGACAGTTTTGGCCAGGCGCTTGTCTCCTTCGAGGACAAGATCCAGGTCTTCACCTCTCCCGCCGACATCCTGCCATTGGACATCATCGGCCCCGCCGAGGTGTCAAAGCTTCTGGCCGTGGCGCGCAGCCATTTCGACTATGTCGTCGTGGATATGCCGGGCTCGCTGGTGCAATGGACCGAAACCGTCCTGAACGACGCGCAGATTTTCCTTGCCATGGTCGAACTCGACATGCGCTCGGCGCAGAACACGTTGCGGCTGAAGCGGATGCTCCAGTCCGAGGAGCTGCCGTTCGACAAGATCCGCTTTGCACTGAACCGCGCGCCCAAATTCACCGATCTGCAGGGCAAAAGCCGGGTCAAGCGCATGGCCGACAGCCTCGGCATCTCGCTCGACCTGCAATTGCCGGACGGGGGCCGCGCCGTGATGCAGGCTTGCGACCATGGTCTGCCGCTGGCCAGCCATGCGGCGAAGAACCCGCTGCGCAAGGAAATTCTCAAGCTTGCAGAGCAGCTTAACGCCATCGGCGCCGACGACGCCGAGGCTGCATGATGAACGTAGGGGGTCGCTGAATGTTTTCGCGTTACAAGAAACCCGGTGCAAAGACCGCTGCGCCTGTACCTCAGCCCGCAGAAGTCGACACCGCGCCGGAGAAAGCCGCCGAAGCGCGGCAACCTTCGGCCACGCGGCGCAAGGCCCCCACTTCGGCGGCCCCCGCGCAGGTTGCCTCCGGGGACAAGGAAAAGAAACGCAAGGAGCGTCTGGGCGAGATCAAGCTCGAACTGCATCGCGCGCTTCTGGAGAACCTGAACCTCGCCGCGCTGGACCAGGCATCGGAAAGCGAGTTGCGCGAGGAAATCTCGGACATCGCGACCGAGTCGTTGCAGGAAAAAGCCATCGTGCTGAACCGCGAAGAGCGGCGCGCGATGATGAACGACCTCTACGACGAGGTGAAGGGCCTCGGCCCCCTCGAGGCGCTGCTGAAGGACGAGACCGTTTCCGATATCCTCGTGAACGGCCCGCACCAGATCTTTGTCGAACGCTCGGGCAAGCTGCAGATCTCCGACATCACCTTCAAGGATGAGAAGCACCTGATGCGGATCATCGACAAGATCGTCTCCGCCGTGGGTCGTCGCGTCGATGAATCGAACCCTTATGTCGACGCCCGTCTGTCCGACGGCTCGCGTTTCAACGCCATGGTGCCGCCGATCGCCATCGACGGCTCGCTGGTGTCGATTCGTAAATTCAAGAAGGACAAGCTGGGGATCGACGATCTGGTCCGTTTCGGTGCCTTCACCGAGGAAATGGCCGTCTACCTCCAGGCCGCCGTGGCGACCCGCCTGAACATCATCGTCTCGGGCGGTACTGGTTCCGGTAAAACGACCACGCTCAACGCCTTGTCCTCCTTCATCGACGACAGCGAACGCATCCTCACCATCGAGGACACCGCCGAACTCCAACTGCAGCAGACCCACGTGGGCCGCATGGAATCCCGTCCCCCGAACGTCGAGGGCAAGGGGGCCGTCACGCCACGAGATTGCCTGAAAAACGCCCTTCGGATGCGCCCCGACCGGATCATCGTGGGGGAAACCCGCGGTGAGGAAGTCATCGACATGTTGCAGGCCATGAACACCGGTCACGATGGTTCGATGACCACGATCCACGCGAACTCTGCCCGCGACGGTGTGGCGCGTCTGGAAAACATGATCGCCATGGCGGGCATCGACATGCCGCTGAAGGCCATGCGCTCGCAGATTTCCTCGGCTGTGAACCTCATCGTGCAGGCCTCGCGTCTTCAGGACGGCTCGCGCCGCATGACCTCCATCACAGAGATCACCGGGATGGAAGGTGATGTTATCTCGATGCAGGAGGTCTTCCGCTTCCAGCGCGTCGGCCTGACCCCTGAAAACAAGATCATCGGCCACTTCACCGCCACCGGCGTGCGGTCGGCCTATTCCGAGCGTTTCCGGATGTGGGGCTACGACATCCCCTCCTCCATCTACGAGCCCTTCCGGCCCGAATAAGAGCGAGTACACCCATGCTTTCCGCAGCACCCATCATCTACGGCATGATCTTCCTGGGCGTCGTCGTTCTGGTGAACGGCGTCTACCTGGTCGCTTTCGGCAAATCCATCTCGCTTTCGAACAAGGTCAACCGCCGGCTGGAGATGCTGGAAAAAGGCGACCGCCGCGAGGACGTGCTGGCCAAGCTCCGCAAGGAGATGGACCAGCACATGGAAAGCAAGGGCCTGCCGATCTACTCCCTTCTCGCCGAAAAGGCGCAGAAGGCGGCCATCGCCTTTACCCCGCAACAGCTTATCATGATCATGGTCGGCGCCTCGGTCTTTGCCTTCCTCGGCCTCAGCGTGGCCACCGCCACATCACTGCCGATCCGCCTCGTGGTTTCCGTGGTGATGGGCGTCGGCGGCGTCTACATGTGGGTCAGTTCCAAGGCCAGCAAGCGCCTGAAAATGATCGAGGAACAGCTTCCCGATGCGGTCGAGCTTATGGTCCGCTCGCTTCGTGTCGGCCACCCGTTCAGCTCGGCCATTTCCATCGTGTCAAAGGAAATCAAGGACCCGCTGGCCACCGAATTCGGCATCATCGCCGATGAAAACGCCTATGGCCGCGATATCGGCGAGGCCCTGAAACACATGGCCGAACGCCTCGACATGCAGGACATGCGCTTTCTCGCCGTGGCCGTGACCATCCAGCAGCAGGCCGGGGGCAACCTTGCCGAGATCCTCGAAGGTCTGGCCAAGGTGATCCGCGCCCGCTTCCGCCTGTTCCGCCGGGTGAAGGCCATCACCGCCGAGGCGCAATGGTCGGGCAAGTTCCTTTCCATGTTCCCGGTCGGCGCGCTGATCGTGATCCAGGTGGCGAAACCCGACTACTACGACAACGTTCTGGACCACCCGTGGTTCATCCCGGCCTGCTTCGTCGTGGGCATCATGCTGGCCATCAACATGGTCGTCATGCGCTGGCTCGTGAACATCAAGGTCTGATCGAAGGAAACGCCGAACATGCTCGACTCCCTCAATACCTTCATCACCGACCTGCTCGGACCCGCTGGCCCCCTGTTGGTGGTCGCCGGTCTCGCCGTCCTTCTGATCGTCGCCACCATCCCCATGATGCTGGCACAAAAGCCCGATCCGATGGACAAGCTGCGCGAGACCGCGCAGAAAAAGATGGACGCCGATGCACGCGCCGTCCTGCGCGACCGCAAGCGCAACGAGAAACTGAACAAATACGCGCAGTTCCTCGAACCGCAGGACGCCAAGGAGCTCTCAGAGGTCAAGCTGAAGCTGCTGCAGGCGGGCTACCGTACGAAGGATGCGGTGCAGCTGTTCTACTTCATGCAGTTTGCCATGGGCCTCGGCATGCTGGCACTCGGCACGCTGTACTACCTTCTCATGGTCAATCCCGACGAAGCCACCATGGTGACGAAGGTCATGACCATCCTCGGCCCGGGCGCATTGGGGTATGTCGCGCCCAAGTTCTGGGTGAACAAGCGCATGGCCGCGCGACAGGAACAGATCCAGCAGGGCTTTCCCGACGCGCTCGACATGATGCTCGTCTGCGTCGAGGCAGGTCAGTCCATGGAACAGTCCATCCTGCGCGTGGCCAAGGAAATCCGCTCTGCCTTCCCGGCACTCGGCGATGAATTCGAGATCATCAGCCACGAGATGAAGGCCGGCAAGGACCGCTCCATGGTGCTCAACGACATGTCGGAACGCTGCGGGTCCCAGGACGTCACCAGCTTTGTGACCGTTCTGAACCAGGCTCAGACCTTCGGCACCTCGATCTCTGACGCGCTGCGTGTCTACGCGGGTGAAATGCGGGACAAGCGCGTCATGCGCGCCGAGGAAGCCGCCAACAAGCTGCCGACCAAGATGACCCTGACCACCATGATGCTGACGGTCCCGCCGCTGCTCATCATCCTCGTCGGCCCCTCGGTCGTTGGCGTGATGAACATGGGCGCAGGGCTGCCGCAGTAAACACGAGATACAATAACATCTCAGCGCGCGCCCCCTGTCCCTCCGACACCGGGCGCGCTGTCGCCTTTCCGCCACCCTGTCCACGCAGCCCGGTTGCAACCGCGCGGCCTTTCCGGCACCATCGGCACCGAGCAGATAACAAGAACCGGTGTGGCAATGCCCTCCCTCCCCTCCATGATCCGGGCGTTGGCCATGGCCGCTCTGGCTATTACGCTGTCAGGGTGCCTTGGCGCCAAACCTGACGCGCCGGACAATCCCTTTGCCCCGACACTGGACCCGCGCGGCGAAGCGGTGGACGGCCTTGTCGTCGGCCACCGCCTGATGGAAGCGCATGAATACCAGCTGGCGCTGGAGGCTTACACCCGCGCCGCCGGAGAGAAGGGCCTGACCGGCGAAGTGCTGGTCGCGCTTGGCTCCGCCAATCTTGCGCTCGGTCGCCTGAACCAGTCGGAAAAGCTCCTGCGCCGCGCCGTTGTGGCCGAACCGGACTGGCCCGAAGCCTGGAACAACCTCGGCGTCGTGCTGATGGAACGGGGCAAGACTGCCGAGGCCTCGAAGATCTTCGAAAAGGCCTATGCGCTGGACAATGGCGAAAACGACTCAATCCGGGACAATCTTCGCTTGGCACTCGCAAAACTTGACAATACCGTCTATGATGACCGGCAGGATCATCAATTCCAGCTGGTGCGACGTGGCAGCAGTGACTACCTGATCCGATCCGACGACGTCTGAGGACGCTTCTACCCGCCCTGAAAGGGGCGCAACAACCAGCCCGAAACGGGCAGACGAATGCCGCGAACCCGCCGTCAGATGCGGGTCCGGTTTGAACCGCCATCAAAAGGCGGAAAGAGGCAGAGCAGTAAGAGGACGCAGGCAACATGCGCCATCCCATCCTTGTTTCCCTTTGCGTGGTCTCCGTGGCCGCGCTTTCCGCCTGTGAAAAGGGCATCGACAAGGCCGAGGTGGATCGCGCCTTCCAGGGCGTCAACGTCATCGACGAAAGCAACCTCAACGAGGTCATGCTCTCCGTGGGCGACCCGAACGAGGCCGTCTCCTACTTCCAGCGCGCCTCCGCAAATGATCCCGACCGCATCGACCTGATGCGGGGTCTGGCCCTGTCGCTGATCCGGGCCAAGCGTGTCCCCGAGGCGAAAACCGCCTGGGCGCGCGTGGTCGACCACAAGGACTCGACCAGCGAAGACAAGGTGAACTTCGCCGACGCCCTGATCCGCGCCAATGACTGGGATCAGGCCGCCACGGTCCTGAACACCGTCCCTCCCACCCACGAGACCTTCAAACGCTACCGGCTCGAGGCGATGATCGCCGACTCCAAGAAAGACTGGAAGAAAGCCGACAGCTTCTACGAGACCGCCGTGGGCCTGACCACGACGCCGGCCTCCGTGCTGAACAACTGGGGCTACTCGAAACTGACACGCGGTGACTTCAAGGAGGCCGAACGCCTCTTTGCCGAGGCGATCCGCGCCGATGAAACCGTCTTCACCGCCAAGAACAACCTCGTCATGGCACGCGGCGCGCAGGGGTCCTACACCCTGCCCGTCTTCCCCATGACCCAGGTCGAACGCGCGGAACTGCTCTACACCATGGGCCTTGCGGCGGTGAAACGCGGCGACGTCCAGATCGGCAAGGGCCTGCTGCGCGAGGCGGTGGAAACCCACCCCCAGCATTTCGAGGCAGCCTCCCGCGCGCTGACCGCGCTGGAAAACGGCGCCTGACGGCCCATGATGTCCATCACGACCCACGCCGCCCTCTGGTTCCTCCCCTTCGCGGCGCCGATCTGCCTCTATATCATGTTCACCGACCTCAAGAGCATGAAGATCCCGAACCACGCCGTGATCGCGCTGTTTGCCGTCTTCGTGGTGATCGGCCTCGTGGCCCTGCCGCTACAGGAATACCTGTGGCGTTACGTCTATTTCGGCGTGGCGCTCGTGGCGGGCATGGCCCTCACCGCGGCGCGCGCCATGGGCGCGGGCGATGCCAAGTGGATCGCCGCCATGGCCCCCTTCATCCATCTGGGCGACCTAAGCCTCGTGATGATCCTCCTGGCCGTCATGCTGGTCGTCGCCTACGCCGGTCACCGCATCGCCAAGCACACGCCGATCCGCAACCTCGCCCCCACCTGGGAAAGCTGGCACGCCGGAAACAAGTTCCCCATGGGACTCGCCCTCGGCTCCACTCTCGCACTCTACCTGCTGATGGGCATCCTCTACGGCCAGCCCGCCTGAGGAAGCGAGCCTGTGTCCCCCCCCCCCGGCGCGGCCCACGCCCGGACGCCGCCCTACACAGACCGCAGAGCGCGCCCCTCCCCTTCATCTTGATGAAAATACCGCGATGGGGGTTCGGGGGAAGCAGCGCTTCCCCCGCGGCCAGACCGCGCCAAAGCCCCCCAACTTCCCCGCTCCCGCCCCGTTCCCGCCACATTGCCCGATCATTTTGGCAACCAAAGAGTCCGGGCAGGAACACCATCATGAACATGCAGTCGAGCGCCATCATGGCGCCCCCCGCGCCGCGCACCATCGACGACATGAAACTGTCGCCGGTGATGATGCGCGACATCGTGCTGAAAACGCTTTTCCGCAAGAACACAAACAAGGTGACTCATCTGGCGCGCGCCGTCTGCCTGCCGGTGCCGGTCTGCCAGGAAATCATCGACATGGCCCGCGGTCAGGGCCTGCTCGAGGCGATGGGCACCCTAGGTGCCGCAGGGCAGGTCTCGAACGAAATGCCCTACCAGCTGACCGACAGCGGCAAGGCCCGCGCGCTCGACGCGCTGGCGCAATCCGAATATTTCGGCCCCATGCCCGTCCCGCTCGAGGGCTACCGCGAACAGGTCGCCCGCCAGTCGATCCGCAACATCCAGATCACCCGCGACCAGCTGACCTCGGCCATGGGCCACCTCATCCTGCCCGAGGACCTGATTTCCAATCTCGGCCCCGCCGTGGGGTCCGGCCGCTCCATCCTGATGTACGGCCCGCCGGGGAACGGCAAATCCTCCATCTCCAACGGCATCCGCGACGCCATGGGCGACAAGATCTACGTACCCTACGCGCTGGAATATGCCGGTCAGATCATCTCGATGTACGACCCCATCGTGCATTCAAAGGCCGCGGAGGACGCCGAGGACACCACCTCCCTGCGCCGCACCGCGCGCTTCGACCGGCGCTACGTGCTTTGCCAGCGCCCGACCGTCATCACCGGCGGTGAACTCTCGCTCGACATGCTCGACCTCGTCTACAACCCCACGGCGCGCACCTATCAGGCGCCGCTACAGCTGAAATCCTCCGGCGGCATCTTCATCGTCGACGACCTTGGCCGCCAGGCCGAACCGCCGCAGAAGCTGGTCAACCGCTGGATCGTTCCGCTCGAGGAAAGCAAGGACATCCTCGCCCTGCAATCGGGCGAAAAGTTCGAGGTCCCCTTCGACACCCTGGTCATCTTCTCGACGAACTTCCACCCGAATGAGATCTTCGACCAGGCCGCGCTCCGCCGGATCTTCTTCAAGATCAAGATCGACGGCCCGAACCAGGAAAACTTCCTGAAAATCTTCGCCCTCGTCGCCCGCAAGAAGAAAATGCAACTGGACGAGGCCTCCCTCGTCCACCTGCTGAAAACGAAATACCCGACAATCAACAACATTTACGCCAACTACCAGCCGGTCTTCCTCATCGACCAGATGATCGCCGTCTGCGACTTCGAGGGCCTGCCCTACAAGATGACCCCGGAGCTGATCGACCGCGCCTGGAGCAACATGTTTGTGAAGGACGAGAAGATCGTGAAATAACAGCGCCACGCGCTGTCATTTCGGCGCGAGGCAGGGCTTGCCCAAGGCAAGCCCGTTCGCGCACTCCCGATCCCGCGTACGCCCTCACCAAACCGTAGGTCGGGGCTATTGCCCCGACTCCCCAGCGCGTTCTCCAGTCCGTAGGTCGGGGCTACGCCCCGACTCCCCCGGCCCTCAGTGCCCCGACGCCTCCAGCCCCAGGAACGCCGCCAACGCCTCGATCACCTGCGCGTGCACCACCGCCCGGTCTGCGCCCAGCGGATCGTCGCAGATCGGGTCTTCACCCTCCTCTTCCAGCAGCGCCGCCGCGTCCTCCTGACACTCCGGCAGGGCGGTGAAATGGCTGGCCGGCGCGAACTCGCGGTAATCCACCCGCGCCAGCCGCGCCGCGAACCCGCTGCCCCCCGGACCCACGTCCGACGCCCCCAGCCGCGCATCCTCGCCCAGGTTCACCAGCATCACCGGCAGGTCCATCGCCGCCATGCTGTCCTCCGTCGCCACCCAGGTGAATCCCGGATCGATCGCCGCCACGGCGGTCACCCGCCCGTCGCGCCCATCGGCCGAGAACCCTTCCGGCAGACGCGCAAAATCCACGCCGCCCTTGTCGAAAAACGCGCAATCCGCCCGCGCGGCATCCTGCGCGCAATAAGGCGCATAGCGCGTCGCATCGAAGCGCACCCCGCCAAGGTTCAGCGCCGTCGCCCCGCCCAGCGAGAAGCCCAGCGACGTCACACGGTCCAGATCCACATGGTCGGCAAAGGCCGGTTCCGCCAGCAGCACGTCCAGCGCCGCGCTCAAATCCTGCGCCCGCGCGCCCAGCTCCATCGACCGGCGCGGCGAGCTGTCACCGCTGGTCGATCCGGGATGGTTCACCGCCAGCACCATGGCCCCCCTCTGCGCCAGCCCCGACAAGAGCCACCCCATGTTGTCCATGTTGCCCCCCGATCCGTGCGAGAACAGCACCAACGGGTGTTTGCCCCCGGCCACCTTCGGCCCCATCAACACGCGCTCGCCGTGAAAGATCGGGTTGTCCCCCACGTTCCCCACGTAGGTCCGCGTCCCCGCCGGATACCAGACCGAGGCCTGCACCTTCCAGGCGCGGTGCGGGCTGGCGACCTCCATCCGGTCATAACCGGGCAAGCCCTGCGCCAGCACCGGCGCCGCCCCGGCAGCACCCACCATCGTCATCAGTCCAAGGATCACTCCGCGCATCTCGTCTCTCCTGCAATGCGGTTTCGATGCCCCGACCAAACCCGCCCGACGACTGAAAAGCGTCCTCGATCCGGTTTCAGGACGTGCAGAACCGGTTTCAGGACCCCGAAGCCTGTTTGACCCCGGCCCGAAACCCCGTCACACCTGCCCTCGATTGCCCCAACCCGTGCGCCCGTGATGATTGCCCTGCCCCTGCCGCTGATCTTTGCCGCCGTGATCGCCTACCTGCTGCTGGCCGACCTGCGCAGCGGGCGGCCCCTGCGTATCTTCCACGCCCTGCTGGCACTCTGCGCACTGCAATCGGCGCTGAACGCACTGGCGCATTACTACGGCCTGCCGCTCGGGCCGCTGATGCCCGTCACCGCCTGCGCCCTGCCGCCGCTGGCCTGGCTCGCCTTTCGCGACGCCCTGATCGAAGACGTCACCCCCGCCCGCGCCCTTCCCCATGCCGCCGCGCCCGTGCTGGCCTTGTTGGCCCGTCTCGCCGCCCCGGCGGTGCTCGACGCGCTGGTCCCCCTGACCTTCGCCGCCTATGCGCTGGCGATTCTCTGGGCGCTCAGGGCCGACAGCCCGCTGCCCCGCGCCCGCCTCGACGCCGGGCCCATGCCCGCCCACACATGGCGCGCGCTGGCCTTTGCGCTGCTGCTCTCGACGCTGGGGGATATCGCCATCTCCGTGGGCTACGTCACAGGCCACCCCGAATGGCACGGCCCCATCGTCAGCCTCGTGACCTCGGCCTCGCTTCTGCTGATCGCGCTTCTGTCTCTCGACCGAAACGCACAAGGCGTGCCCGAAGCCGAACCGGACGCGCAGCCCGCTACTTCGATGCCAGCCGACAGTGCCGGAAACGGGGCCACAAACGGGGCCGCCGACGACGCGGCGGACAAAGCCGAGGACAGCGCCCTGCTCGCCCGCCTCGACGCGCTGATGACTGACGAAAAGCTTTTCCTCGAACCGGACCTGACGCTCGCCCGGCTCGCCCGCCGCCTGCGCGTTCCCGCCAAGCGCCTGTCCACCGCGATCAACCGCGCCCATGGCGAAAACGTCTCGCGCTACGTCAACGGCTTCCGCATCCGCCACGCCTGCGACCTGCTGACGGACGGCGCCAACGTGACCGACGCCATCTACGCCAGCGGCTTCAACACCAAGTCCAACTTCAACCGCGAATTCCTGCGGGTCACCGGCAAGGCACCGTCCGCCTGGGTCGGATGAGGTTTCGCCTTGCGTGCCGCAAGGCGACCGGCGCCCTTCGGGCGCCCCCGGGG
>NZ_JBNAGB010000019.1:62938-93746 GCF_049800975.1 Sagittula sp. S175 | reverse complement strand
ATGCGCACCCGTGCCGCCGTCGCCCTTGAGGCCGGCAAACCGCTCGAGATCATGGAAGTGGAACTGGACGACCCGAAGGCGGGCGAGGTTCTGGTCGAGATCAAGGCCACCGGCCTGTGCCACACCGACGAATTCACCCGCTCGGGCGCCGACCCCGAGGGCCTGTTCCCCTGCATCCTCGGCCATGAGGGCGCGGGCGTGGTGGTCAAGGTCGGCGAGGGCGTCACCACGCTGAAGCCGGGCGATCACGTGATCCCGCTCTATACCCCGGAATGCCGCCAGTGCCCGTCCTGCCTGTCGGGCAAGACCAACCTCTGCACCGCCATTCGCGGCACGCAAGGCCAGGGCCTGATGCCCGATGGCACCACGCGTTTTCACATGCTCGATGGCACGCCGATCTATCATTACATGGGCTGCTCGACCTTCGCGAACCACACGGTCCTGCCGGAAATCGCGCTGGCCAAGGTCCGCGAGGACGCGCCCTTTGACAAGATCTGCTACATCGGCTGCGGCGTCACCACCGGCATCGGCGCGGTGATCAACACGGCGGGCGTGGAAATCGGCTCGACCGCGGCGGTGTTCGGCCTTGGCGGGATCGGTCTGAACGTGATCCAGGGCCTGCGCATGGCGGGCTGCGACATGATCATCGGCGTGGACCTGAACGACGACAAGGCGGAGATGGCGAAGAAATTCGGCATGACGCACTTCGTTAACCCGTCCAAGGTAGACAACACCGTGCAGGCGATCGTCGACCTGACGAAGCGCGGCGCGGACCAGATCGGCGGCGTGGACTATTCCTTTGACGCGACGGGCAACGTGAAGGTGATGCGCGACGCTTTGGAGTGCTCGCACCGTGGCTGGGGCGTGTCGGTCATCATCGGGGTCGCCCCGGCGGGGGCCGAGATCTCGACCCGTCCGTTCCAGCTGGTCACCGGCCGCGTCTGGAAGGGCACCGCGTTCGGCGGCGCCAAGGGCCGCACCGACGTGCCGAAGTTCGTCGACTGGTACATGGACGGCAAGATCGAGATCGACCCGATGATCACGCACAAGCTGACCCTGGACGAGATCAATCACGGCTTCGACCTCATGCACGAAGGCAAGTCCATCCGCGCAGTCGTCGAGTTCTGAGGACGCCATGGAGACCGTTTCCGAAAATCGCAGCTTTGGCGGGGTGCAGGGGGTCTACAAGCACGCCTCCAACACCTGCGGGTGCGAGATGACCTTTGCGGTCTACATGCCGCCGCAGGCCGAGGATGGGCCAGTGCCGGTGCTGTGGTATCTCTCGGGTCTGACCTGCACCCACGAGAATGCCATGACCAAGGCCGGGATGCAGGAACATGCCGCAGAACACGGGCTGGCGCTGGTGTTCCCGGACACCTCGCCGCGCGGCGAGGGTGTGGCGGACGACGAGGCCTATGACCTTGGCAAGGGTGCGGGGTTCTACGTGAACGCCACGCGCTCGCCGTGGAAACCGCATTACCGCATGTACGATTACGTGGTGAACGAGCTGCGCGACATCGTGATGAAGAACTTCGCGGTGCAGGACCGTCACGGCATCACCGGCCACTCCATGGGGGGGCACGGCGCCCTGACCATCGCGATGCGCAACCCGGACCTGTTCGATTCGGTATCTGCCTTTGCGCCGATCGCCAATCCGACGCAGTCGGACTGGGGTCGCAAGCAGCTTTCCGCCTATCTGGGCGACGATGAATCGGCCTGGTCGGACCATGATGCGACCTTGTTACTAGAGGACAGGGGCTGGAAAGCGGATATTCTCGTCGATCAGGGAGGCGCGGATCAGTTCCTGGAACTGTTGAAGCCGGAATCCCTGGCGGGCATGATGACCCGCCGCCGCCAGTCGGGGACGTTCCGGATGCAGAAGGGTTACGATCACTCGTACTTTTTCGTGAACACATTCGCCGGAGATCACGTCGCCTGGCACGCAGAGCGGCTCCAGTAGCGAAACAGCAAACTCAGAAGGTTTGAACATGATCAAGAAAACACTCGCCGCCGCACTCGTGACCCTGCTGCCCGTCGTGGCTGCAGCGGACAGCCACGGGATGGAAGGCGATGCCGCCGCGGGGGAAAAGGTCTTCAAGAAGTGCAAGGCCTGCCACCAGGTTGGCGAAGGCGCGGAAAACAAGACCGGTCCGGTGCTGAACGGCGTCGTCGGTCGCGTGATCGGCTCGCACGAGGGCTTCAAGTACTCCGGCACGCTGGCCGACATGGGCGCCGCTGGCGACACCTGGACGGTCGAGAACCTCGACCACTTCCTCGAGAAGCCGAAGGATTTCGCCAAGGGCACCAAGATGGCATTCGCCGGCCTGAAGAAAGAAGACGACCGGAAGAACGTCATCGCCTACCTGGCGACCTTTGCCGAGTAAGGCATACGAAATTGCCGTGCCGCAGGGAGGGAGAGAACCGGCGGCACGGTGACAACCGGCGGCGACCCGCACCACTCGGGGCGCGCGCCATATGCGCGGCGGAGGAGCCGCACCAACGGGAGGAAGATCATGCGATCGATCAAACTACTTACCTCGGGCATCGCGCTCATGACCGCGACTGCGGCATTCGCAAACGATGACCTGGTGGCCAAGATGGACGACCCCACGCAGTGGGTGATCCAGACCGGCGACTACAAGAACCAGCGCTACTCCGAGCTCGACCAGATCAACAAGGACAACGTGAAGGACCTGCAGGTCGCATGGACCTTCTCGACCGGTGTCCTGCGTGGCCACGAGGGTTCGCCGCTGGTCGTCGACGGCATCATGTACGTCCACACGCCGTTCCCGAACATCGTCTACGCTCTCGACCTGGCGGACGAAGGCAAGATCATCTGGAAGTACGAGCCCAAGCAGAACCCGGACGTGATCCCGGTGATGTGCTGTGACACCGTGAACCGCGGTGTGGCCTATGGCGACGGCAAGATCTTCCTGCATCAGGCAGACACCAAGGTCGTGGCCCTGGACGCGAAGTCCGGCGAAGTCGTCTGGGAAGTCCAGAACGGCGATCCGTCGATCGGCGAAACCAACACCGCCACCGTGCTGCCGGTCAAGGACAAGGTCATCGTCGGCATCTCCGGCGGCGAATTCGGCGTCCGTGGCTCCGTCACCGCTTACAACATGTCGGACGGCTCGCTGGCATGGCGTGCCTATTCCATGGGTCCGGACAGCGACATACTCGTCGATCCGGAGCAGACCACCCACCTGGGCAAGCCCGTTGGCGCGGATTCCGGCACCAATACCTGGGAAGGCGACCAGTGGATGATCGGCGGCGGCACCACCTGGGGCTGGTACTCGGCGGATCTCGAAGAGAACCTGATGTACTACGGCACCGGCAACCCCTCGACCTGGAACCCGGCACAGCGTCCCGGCGACAACCGCTGGTCCATGACCATCATGGCGCGTGACATCGACACGGGCGTGGCCAAGTGGTTCTACCAGATGACCCCGCACGACGAGTGGGACTTCGACGGCATCAACGAAATGATCCTCACGGAGCAGGAAATTGATGGCCAGCAACGCAAGCTGCTCACCCACTTCGACCGCAACGGCCTTGGATACACCCTGGACCGCGTGTCGGGCGAACTGCTGGTGGCCGAGAAGTACGATCCGGCGGTGAACTGGACCACCGGCGTCGACATGGACCCGAACTCCGAGACCTATGGTCGCCCGGCAGTCGTGGCCCAGTACTCGACCGAGCAGAATGGCGAAGACGTCAACTCCACCGGCATCTGCCCGGCGGCTCTGGGGTCGAAGGACCAGCAGCCGGCGGCCTACTCGCCCAAGACCGAGCTGATGTACGTGCCGACCAACCACGTCTGCATGGACTACGAACCGTTCCGCGTGTCCTACACCGCCGGTCAACCCTACGTGGGCGCGACCCTCGCGATGTACCCGGCACCGGACAGCCACGGCGGCATGGGTAACTTCATCGCCTGGGACAACGTCAAGGGCGAGATCAAGTGGTCCAACCCCGAGCAGTTCTCGGTGTGGTCCGGTGCTCTGGCCACCGCGGGTGACGTGGTGTTCTACGGCACGCTCGAAGGCTACCTGAAGGCCGTCGATGCCACCACGGGTGACGAGCTGTACAAGTTCAAGACCCCCTCGGGCATCATCGGCAACGTGATGACCTACGAGCAGGACGGCAAGCAGTACATCGGCATCCTGTCGGGTATCGGCGGCTGGGCCGGCATCGGTCTCGCAGCAGGTCTGACCAACCCGAACGACGGTCTGGGTGCCGTGGGTGGCTACGCCGCTCTCAGCGACTACACCGCTCTGGGTGGCCAGCTGACCGTGTTCAGCCTGCCGAACTAAGGCTCTGCTGAGGCCCGCGATCGGGCCTCACACCATACATCGGTCCGATGCGTCACATGCGCGTCGGACCTCGATGAAACGAACTTTCCCAAGAAGGTGAACGCCCATGATGCGCACCGCATCCCGTTTTCTCGTCGCCAGTGCCCTGATTGCCGTCTCGCCCGCCATTGCAAGCGCGCAGAGCTGGAGCGATCAGCCGGTCGACCCCGCAAAGTTCCAGGAACAGGCCGCCGTCTCCTACGAAGAAGATGGCCGCTACTTCAACGCAGATGATGTCGTGACCTACAACGTCGCCGAAGACGGCACCGTCGACTGGCTGACCTTCTCGGGCTTCCGCCGCTACCACTCGGAATGCCACGTCTGCCACGGCCCGGACGGCGAAGGATCGTCCTACGCGCCGAAGATCAAGAACTCGGCCGTGCACATGGGATACTACGATTTCTACGATGTCGTCGTGAACGGCCGCGTCAACGGGAACTCCGTGATGCCGCACTTTGGCGAGAACAAGAACGTCATGTGCTACCTGGACGACATCTACGTCTATCTCGAGGCGCGCGGCATGGACGCGATCCCGCGCGGCCGCCCGGCGAAGAAAGCCGCAAAATCGGACGCAGAACGCGAGCGCGAAGATGCCTGCATGGGTGGCTGATCCGGCGCGCCGCTTCGGCAGCGCCCTTCTCGGCGGCCTCCTGATGGCCGCCGCCTGCCTGCTCCCGGTCGCGGGGCAGGCGCAGACATCCGATCTGGTGTCTACCCACGCTCTGCGCGTCTGCGCAGATCCGGCCAATGCGCCCATGTCCTCGGAGGACCTGTCCGGCTACGAGAACAAGCTTGCCGATCTGGTCGGAGAGAAACTCGATCTTCCGGTGAAGTACGAGTGGTATCCCATGGCGACCGGCTTCGTGCGCAACACGCTGATGGCCAAGAAATGCGATGTCATCATGGGCTATGCGCAGGGCCATGAACTGGTCCTCAACACCAACCACTACCTGACATCCGTTTTTGTCCTGATCGTGCCGAAGGACGGTGACCTGTCCGGCGTGAAGGACCTCTCGGACGAGGCCCTGAAAGGGAAGCGGATCGGCGTCATCGCAGGCTCGCCTCCAGCGACCCACATGGCCCGCAACGGTCTGATCGGAAAAGCAAAGCCCTACAACCTCGTGGTTGATCGCCGCTACGAAAGCCCGTCAGAGACAATGCTCGCAGACCTTGAAAGCGGCGACATTGATGCGGCGGTGCTCTGGGGACCGATTGGTGGCCCGCTGGTGAAGCAGCATCACCCGGACTTCGTGGCAATCCCTTTGCTGGGCAACCAGCTTCCGCCCAAGATGTACTACCGCATCACCATGGGGGTTCGGCAGGGCGAAAAGGTGTGGCAGCGCAAGCTCAACAGCCTGATCCGTCGCAACCAGGGTGACATCAACGCCATCCTCGCCGATGCAGGCGTGCCGATGGTCAATGACATGGGCGACACGTTGCTGGACGTCACGCAATGATCAGGGCGGCGCTGCTGACCGGGCTTCTCGCCCTCGCAGCGCCGCTGCCCGCCCAGCAGGCTGAGCCCGCCGACTACCGTACGGACCACTACCGCGGTCCGGTGCCCATGGCGGTGACCGGGGGAACCGTGGTGGGGCCCGAAGAAGCCCATGCCCTCTGGGAGCAGGGTGCCGCGTTCATCGACGTGCTGCCTCAGGCCCCGAAGCCCGCCAACCTGCCGAAAGGCACGATCTGGCGCGACAAGCCTCGCGATTCCATTCCCGGAGCCATCTGGTTGCCGAACGTGGGCTATGGCGCCCTTGCCGATGTCACGGCGGACTATTTCCGTCGCGGCCTGAAGGAGGCCACCGGAGGTGATCCTTCCCAGCCGGTGGTCTTCTTCTGCCTCGAAGACTGCTGGATGAGCTGGAACGCCGCGAAACGCGCCGCCGAGTGGGACTACACGGCCGTGTTCTGGCTGCCGGAAGGCACCGACGGATGGTCGCTTTGGGGGTATCCCTTGGAGCGGGTGAAGCCCATGGCGGGGCAGCCGCAAGCCGAATAAGGCCGAAGGGGGCGCTGCCCCCCTCTTCTCCTGCGGAGAATTCACCCCCGGAGATATTTGGACCAAGAAGAAGCCCAAAGTGCGCTTCCCAGCTTCTTCTTGGTCCAAATATCTCCGGGGGGAGTCCGAAGGACGGGGGGCAGCGCCCCCCTGCGCGCTCAGAAGCCCGCGATGTCCTTATGGGCCTTGGTCACCGTGCCGTCGGTGTCGGTCATGGTCACGTCGACGGAGCGGGTCTTGCCCGGGACGGACATGCCGAGGCGCGGATTTTCGGACAAAGAGATCGAGCCTGTCACATCCACATATCCCGCGCCGTCGAGGTCGATCTGGACGTCCTCGACATAGCGCATGGGGATGTAGAGCAGGCTGATCTGGTCCATCTGCATCCCCGAATGCGAGGGGTGCTGGATGTCCACGTCGAGACGTTTGTTGCGGTTGGCCAATGCTGCCAGCCGGTCGCCCGCCGAGCCGGGCAGCAGTTCGGTGACCTCCAGGTCCATGCGGCCAAGCGTTTCCAGCGCCAGTTTCGGATCGGTGCCCGGCGGCGCGGCACAGGCACCTTGGCCCGAGGTCTTTACATGCCCTTCGGCGACCCACAGCCGTCCGTCGGTGGTTTCGGCCACCACGTGCAGCGGCGTGGGGCCGTTCACCCGCATGGTCACGTCAAAGAAAAACGACGGCTGCGGGGTGTCCAGCGCGAAGACCGCCGAGACGGGCATGGGGTTCTCGTCCAGCACCAGCGTGACGGAGCCAAGCGACAAGCCATCCGGAGCGTGGATCATCGCGGCCACCTGGGTGCGTGAATCGTTCTGCGTGCGGTAGGGCGCGTCAATGGCGATCATGTCCGACCCATCCAGCAGCGCGCGGTCGCCGTAAAGCGCCTCGCTCAGTTCGTCCCATGTCTCTCCGGCCCAGACGGGCAGGGCTGCGGTGCAGAGCAGGAAAACCAGCCGTTTCATTCCATTCCTCCCGTGATGAACGCACCAAAGGCGCGAGGCCCGTCGGCGGTCTCGATACTTTGGACCACATCGAGCGTGGCGGCATCGATGACGCTGACCGTGTTTTCGAACCAGTTGGCGACGACGATGCGGTCACCCTCTGCGGTGGCGTCGATTCCCTCGGGGTATTCGCCCACGGTGATCTTGCCCTCTGACGCCAGCGTTGCAAGCGTGATGACGCTGACCGTGTCCTCGTACTGGTTGGTGACGAAGGCGCGGCCCTGCGCGAAGGCCACGCCGTAGGGGCGTTCGCCCACCGGGACCGTGGCCAGCACCTGCCCCGCCACCGGGTCCACCACGCTCACGTCATTGCTGCCCACGTTGCCCACGAACAGCCGTCCGTCCGGCGCGAAGCGCAGGCCAAAGGGGCGGGTGCCGACAGTGACGCGGTGGTGCAGGGCCAGCGTTTCGGCGTCGAAGATCGACACCTGGTCGGCATCGCGATCCGCCGAGGCAAGCCACCTACCGTCGTCGGAAAAATCCAATCCCGCGGGCGCCGCGCCGGTCGGCAGCTCGGTTACATTGGTTAAATTGTCAGCTGACAATTTCCAGATCCGGGCGTTGTACCAATCCGAGACAAAGATCCGTCCGCGGGCCTCGTCCAGCGCGATGCCAATGGGGCCACCATCCAAGTGCGCCTCGGCCAGAACTTCACCCAATGCATTGTAATGCCTGACGGTCTTGTCGTCCGGCGAGACCGTGTAGACCGAACCATCCGACGCCACGGCCACCCCGGCCGGCTTTCCGGGCACGTCCCAGCGGTCGGTTACCTGCCCGGTTGCCAGGTCGATAACGCTTAACGCATCCCCGTTCTGGCACGTAATATACGCAAGATCAGCCGCTGCGGGCCCCGTCAGGAGGACCGCAGCGACCAAGGCGTAAAAGGCCTCAGCCCGCCGCACCGAACCGCTCGACCAGGGCGTCCAGTCCGGCCTGGTAGACGCCCGTGACGGCGGCCACGGCGGCCTCGTCGTTCAGGTTCTCGGGCGGATCGTTGTTCGGGTAGCCCCGGTAGAACGCGCCGCGCCATTCCACGATGGAGCCGCCGCCATCACGCGGTTTTACCGTCAGGTGGGACGAGTAGTTGGTGACCGGCAGGACCTCCACGTTGTCCTCGCGGATGCGGTAGGAGTAGGTCATCTTGTCGGCGTCGTACTTGTAGAGCACTTCCTTCAGCAGCGGACCCTCCGCGCCCTGATCCGACAGGTACAGGTCGCGCGTGGCGTCGATGGCGTTGTCACCCTCGCCGGTCGATGAGACCACCGCCGGGTGCCACGACATGTCCTGGAAGTTGCCGATGGCGGCCCAGACCTCTGCCGGGTCTGCGGCGACTTCAGTTGTCAGCGTGACCTTTTGCCGTGACGGGCCGTGGGCCAGTGCAGCCGTCGGCACTGCCAGAACCGCGGCGGTCATCAGGAATTGGCGTCTGTTCATTGTTCCTCCCCATTGAAAAAAGCCGTTTTCAGGATGTAGCGCATCCCGCGCATCCAACTGTCGTCGGTGTTGCCCCGGATGTCGACCACCCGTCCCTTCACCGTTTCGCCACTGGTGGCGTCGCGCAGTTGCAAATTCATCGTCAGGATCAGGTTGGACACCTTCTGCACCTCGCCCACCAGCGCGTAGTCGGCACCGAGGTCGGTGGCCATGCGGGCCTCGCAGCCGTAGCATTTCGCCGGGTTCACCACGCGGTCGAGCCGGTCCTGCACCGGCGCGAGGTCCACGAGGTCGTAGCCGCCCGCGGCGAAACGCTCGCGCACGAGGGTGTCGAGTTTCTTCAGCCGCGCGGCCTCGGCCGGATCGGCACCGGCGGTCTGGGTCTGGAGCGACTCGTCCAGCAGGGTCAGGCCGAAGAACGCGACTTTCTCCCCGGCGACGCAAGGCGTTGCCAGCAGTATCAGTGAGAGGGTCGCGGTGCGCAGCATGGGCGCCTTCTTAGAAATTAAGAGTCGTATACAATGGTGTCCCGGCTAGGCTGTATGGGGCAACACGGTCAAAGGTATCGGTTGCGAAAAGGTCCGGATTTGAAAGGGTTTGGGTGGGAGCCCGCCTTGCATCAGATCAGCGAACAGCGGGCCAGGGAGGATAGCTTGAGACGTTTCTTTGCACCGCTGCTGGCGGTCGTCATGCTTTGCCTGACGGGCCTTGCCGCCCAGGCGCTGGAGGTGCGCGCCGCCGTGCTGCGCGTTGATTACCAGCGGCTTTTGCCGATCTCGCGGTATGACCTGAAGGCCGAGGATTCGGGCTTTGCCGGGGCGGTGCTGGCGGATGAGGACAACAACACCACGGGGCGGTTCCTGGGGAATACCTACGAGACCGTCACGGTGGCCACGCCGCCCGAGGGGGCCGATGCGGCCATGGCGCAATTGCTGGCCGATGGCATACGGTTGTTCGTGGTCATGGCCGAGGCGGAGGACCTGCTGCGCCTGACCAAGATCGCCGCCGCCGAGGGTGGGCTGGTGTTCAACGCCAGCGCGCCGGATACGCCGCTGCGGGATCAGGGCTGCAATGGCAACCTGCTGCACATCGCGCCGTCCAACCAGATGATGACCGACGCCGTGGCGCAATTCGCCAAGTGGAAGAAGTGGGACCGATGGTTCCTGATCGCCGGGTCGAACCCGGCGGACCTCGCGCTGGCGGAGAGTTACCGCAAGTCGGCGCGCAAGTTCGGGGCCAAGATCGTCGAAGACCGCATGTTCCCGGACCCCGGCGGCACCCGGCGCACGGATTCGGGGCATGTTCTTGTGCAGCGGCAGTTGCCCTTGGATACACAGGGGGCGTCCCGGCACGACGTGGTGATCGCCGCCGACGCCACGGATTATTTCGCGCGTTACCTGTCCTACAACCTGTGGGACCCGCGTCCCGTCATGGGATCGGGGGGCTTGCGGCCTGTCGCTTTTCACGGCGCGCACGAGGCCTGGGGCGCGACGCAGTTCCATACCCGGTTCGAAGCGCTGACGCGGCGCTACGTGCAGCCGGACGATTACAACGTCTGGCTGGCGTTGCGCGTGGTGGGCGAGGCGGTGACCCGCGCCGCCACCACCGACGCGCTGGCGATCCGCGATTACGCGCTGTCGGACAAGTTCGAGCTGGCGGCGTTCAAGGGGCAGAAGGTGACCTTTCGCCCGTGGAACGGCCAGTTGCGCCAGCCGATCATCCTGTATGACGGCATGATCACCGTTTCCGTCAGCCCGCAGGATGGCTTCCTGCACCAGGTGTCCTCGCTGGACACGCTGGGGCTGGATCAACCCGAATCCGCCTGCAAGGCCTTTCAATGAGGATGGACATGAAAACGCTTCTGCTTGCCACCGCCCTTGTCTCGCTGGGCCTGCCTGCGCTGGCCGGAAAGGCATTCGTCACCAACGAGCGCGGCAATACCGTGACCGTGGTGGATACCGAAACCTGGGAGGTCATCGACGAGTTCTTTGCCGGGAACCGTCCGCGCGGGGTGACCGTCTCGCCCGATGGGAAGCTGCTGTATGTGGCGGCCTCGGACGACAGTCTTGTGCGGGTGTTCGACACGGCGACGCACAAGGAGGTCTATACGCTGCCCTCCGGCCCGGACCCGGAGCTGTTCGTTTTGGATCACGTCGGCAACCCGCTGTATATCGCCAACGAGGACGACAACCTCGTGACGATCACGGACACGGAAAAGCACGTGATCCTCGCCGAAGTGCCCGTGGGCGTCGAGCCCGAGGGGATGGCGATCTCGCCGGATGGCAAGTTCGTGGTGAACACCTCGGAAACCACCAACATGGCGCATTTCATCTCTACCGAGGATTACGAGATCAAGTACAACGTGCTGGTGGACCAGCGCCCGCGCTATGCCCGCTACACCGATGACGGCAAGCGGCTGTTCGTCTCGTCCGAGATCGGCGGGACGGTGTCGGTCATGGACATCGCCGACACGGGCGAGCCGACGCTGGTGTCGAAGATCGGCTTCGAGGTGCCGGGCGTCCTGCCGGAGTGGCTGCAACCGGTGGGGGTGAAGGTCACGCCCGATGGCAATCGTATCTTTGTCGCGCTTGGCCCGGCCAACCGGGTCGCGGTAATCGACGGGCAGTCGCTGGAGGTGATCGACTACATCATGGTGGGGCAACGGGTCTGGCAGCTGCAATTCACGCCGGATTTCAAATACCTGCTGACCACCAACGGCAATTCGAACGACATCACGGTGATCGATGTCGCGGCAGAAAAGGCGATCAAGTCCATTCCCGTGGGGCAGCAGCCCTGGGGCGTGGCGGTGATCGAGTAAGGGAGGTTCCTTTGAAACATCTTGCACTTGCGGCCATGCTGGCTGTTCCCCTCGCAGGCGCGGCCACCGCTGCGCCGATCTGTGACAAACTGGGCTTTGCCGGGCTGCTGGCGTCCTGCAACCGGGGCGAGGACATCAAGCTGACGCTGGCCTCGGGCGTGCCGCTGGGCGAGGACGTGACGATCCAGTCGGGCGCCTATTACACGCTGGTGATCGAGGCGGACGGATCGGCCGAGCTGGCCCTGGTGGGGCCGGAGTTCTTTCGGGCGATCTGGATCAACGAGATCGTCATCAATTCGCTGGAAATCCGCCCCATGGCGCTGGATTCCGTCGAGTTCGACAAAGCGGGCGTGATGGAGATCTCGTTCATCGCGATCAAGCCCGGCACCCATGTGCTGCGCATCCCCGGATCGACCGGGGAAAGCCAGCAGATCAAGATTTCCATCCAGTGATCGGTTCGAGAGGAGAAACCATCATGAAATTCGCAGTTGCAGCCCTGTTCGCTCTTGGCCTGTCCACCGCGGCGCAGGCCGAAAGCCACGCCATCCCGCAGGAGACCGTGGACGCCATCATGGCCAAGCTCACCGAAATGGAGTGCCAGATGGACGCCGGGGATATCGAGATGGAAGACAATGGCTACGACCTTGACGACGTGATCTGCAAGGGCGGCAACCAGTTCGACATCAAGCTCGACATGGATCTGAACGAGGTCTCGCGCCGCGCCGAATGAGGCGACCCATACCAAAGCACCGGGTGCAGGCGCGCCGTGGTGTATTAGGATAAACCAAGGTTCCGGGGGGTCTGCACGATCCCCCTTTGCCACGAGAGGGGAGGAAAAACATGTTCGATTTCATCAAGGGGGCCGTGGCCGCGCTGGTTCTGGCGACGCCCGCCCTGGCCGAGGATCTGCCCACCATCCGCGCCGCGACGCTGAAGATCGGCACGGTGAACTGGGAGATGCAGACCATCATCGACCAGGGGTTCGACACCAAGCACGGCTTCAAGCTGGAGATGCAGCCCTACGCCGACAACGGCGCGACCCGTGTCGCGGTCGAGGGTGACGAGGCCGACATCGCCGTGGCCGACTGGATCTGGGGGGCTCGGCAGAATGCCGAGGGCAAGGACTACGTGTTCGTGCCATATTCCAAGGCGGTCGGTGGTCTGGTGGCCAAGGCCGATGCCGGGGTGTCCTCGCTTCAGGACCTGAAGGGCGCGAAGATCGGCATCGCCGGGGGTCCGCTGGACAAGAGCTGGCTGATCCTGCGCGCCTATGCGCAGCAGGAATACGGCATGGACCTGAAGGCCGAGACCGAGCAGGTGTTCGGCGCGCCGCCGCTGATATTCAAGGCGGGTCTGGGCGGAGAGACCAAGGGCTCGATCAACTTCTGGCACTTCCTGGCCAAGATGAAGGCGGCGGGCATGGTCGAGGTCATCAGCGTCGAGACCGCCGCCACGGCGCTGGGCCTGAACCCCGATACGCCTCTGCTGGGCTATTACTTCAAGCAGTCGTTCCTGGATCAGAACCCGGGGCTGGCGCAGGCGCTCTATGATGCGTCGCGCGATGCCAAGGACCTGCTGGCCAGCGATCCGTCGGCATGGGAGGCGATCCGCCCGCAGATGAACGCCGAGAAGGACAGCCAGTTCGAAGCGCTGAAGGCCGATTGGCTGGCAGGCACGCCGGACCGTGGCCCGGTGGACATCGACGGCGCGAACAAGCTGCTGGCGCTGATGAACGAGCTTGGCGGGGCCGAGCTGGTCGGCGCTGCGACGCAGGTCCCCGAGGGGCTATTCGCGGACGTCAAGTAAGCGCATGAGCAAGGACACGACCGGGGTCGAGGCCACGGGGCAGGGGGGCATTCCCCCTGCCGTCGTTACACTCGTGTCCATCGTGGCGCTGTTCGGCCTGTGGGTGCTGGCGGCGACCCTGACCGCCGACCGGACGATCCTGCCGCAGCCCTGGGCGCTGGTCGCGCCCTTCTGGCGCGAGGTCGTGTCGGGCGAGTTGCCCTATCATCTGGGCGCGACCCTGCTGCGGGTGATCTGGGCGTTTTCGCTGGCGATGCTGGCGGGCGGCGCGCTGGGCTTGGTCATGGGGCGGTTCCCGGCGGTGAATCGCTGGCTGGACCCCTGGCTGGTGATCTTCCTCAACCTGCCCGCGCTGGTTCTGATCGTGCTGTGTTACCTGTGGATCGGGTTGAACGAGACGGCGGCGATCCTTGCCGTGGTGTTCAACAAGATCCCCAACGTGGCGACCGTGATCCGCGAGGGCGCGCGGGCGCTGGACCCGCAGATCGACGCCATGGCGCGGGTCTACCGGATGAGCGCATGGGCGCGGTTGCGGCATGTGGTCTTGCCCCAGCTTGCGCCGTTCGTGACGGCGGCGGCCCGGTCGGGGATCGCGGTGATCTGGAAGATCGTGCTGGTGGTGGAATTCCTCGGGCGCTCGTCGGGCGTGGGGTTCCAGATCCACCTGTATTTCCAGCTGTTCGACGTGACCATGGTGCTGGTCTACGCGTTCAGCTTCATCTTTGTCATGCTGCTGGTGGAATGGCTGGTGCTGCAACCTTGGGAGCGTCACGTGCGCCGCTGGAGGGTGGAATGATCCGGGTGGATATCCGCGCCAAGTGGTTCGGTCAGACGCAGGTTCTGGGGCCGGTGCGCTTCGACATCGCGCCGGGCGAGACCGTGGCGCTGGTCGGTCCCTCGGGGATCGGCAAGTCCACCGTGCTGCGCATCGTCGCCGGGATCGACCAGCGGTTCGACGGCACGGTGGAGCGCCCCGAGGAGATGGCGATCGTCTTTCAGGAGCCGACCCTGCTGCCGTGGCGTTCGGCGCGCGACAACCTGCTGCTGACGCAGCCGGGGTTGACGCCCGAGGGGGCGGAACAGGCGTTGGAGCGGGTCGGGCTGGCGGGGCGGGGGGATGCCTTTCCGGGCCATCTGTCGCTGGGCCAGCAGCGGCGGCTGTCGCTGGCGCGGGCCTTTGCCGGGGTCCCGGAACTGCTCATCATGGACGAGCCTTTTGTGTCGCTCGACCCCGAGATGGCCGAGCAGATGATGGCCCTGACGGAACAGCTGATCGCCGAGACGCGCCCCGCGACGCTGTTCGTCACCCATGCCGAGGCCGAGGCCGCGCGGCTGGCGACCCGCGTGCTGCATCTGGACGGTCAACCGGCCACTCTGGTCGCTTAGTCTGGTCCACACCCGTCACTGTGCTAGGCTTCGCACGTCGAACGAAGGAGCCGAGATGACACGCATCACGACACTGCTGGCCGCCTGCCTCACCTTGATTGCTGCTGCGTCACAGGCCGCCGAGGTGCTGCCCTCCGACGGGCAGGGCATGGGCTGCGGACTGCGCCTGTCCGGCCTGTTGGAGGAGGGCGACGCCGACCGCCTCGGTGCAGAACTCGACCGTCTCGCGGGACAGCGGCCCCCCGGCAGCGGGCGGGAGGGGTATCGGCTGTGTCTCGACAGTCCGGGTGGATCGCTGATCGAGGCAACCCTGATGGCCGACCTCGTGGCCGAACGCGGGTTTGGAACAGCGGTCCCCGCCGGAGCCCGCTGCGAAAGCGCCTGCGCCGTGCTTTTCATGGCCGGCCAGCACCGCCCGCCGGAAACCGATGTCCCCTTCACCCCGGACCGCCTGCTGCATCCGCAGGGGAAACTGGGCTTTCACGCCCCCAGCCTGACGGTCCCCGAAGCGAATTACACGCAGGCTGAGGTCAATCGCGCCTACACCATCGCGCTCGCCAGCATTGCCGAAGTCGTTCAGTTGCGCGCGCGAAGGTCCTTGGTCTGGCCGGACTCCCTGCTGCTGGGGATCCTCGGCACGCCGCCGCAGTCGATGACGTACGTGGACACGGTGGGCCTCGCCGCGCGCTGGCAGATCGAGGTCGCGCCCGTGGCTTTGCCCAGCGAGGACCTGCCACTGGCGTTGAGCCACGCCTGCCTGAATGCAGATGGCGGCATGATGGACCAGGCACCGCAAGACTCGTGGTATCATGGGAAGGCGCTGACCTTCCGCTTCGACGGTTTCGGTGACGACTATGCCGAGCTGCATAGTGTCGAGGGTTTCCGCGAGGAGGGCGCCGCGCCCTGTGCCGTTTACCTGCAAGCCAGTGACAGCGCGATCGGCCCGATCGGGGCGGTGGTGATGGAGGGCGGCTCGACCGCCAATCCGTCATGGCGCGGGCTTTACCCCTATGCGCTTTACGACGCCGCGCGGCGGATCGAGACCCTGCCGGAGCCAACTCCGGATGCGACCGTCCCGTTCTTTTCCGGCCTGAGCGATCTCGCGCGGCAGGCTCTTGGCAATGTGACCTTCGAGTCCTGCTGGGTCGCCTCGCCCGAGGCAAAGGTGGTCAACGTCGATGCATTCGTGAACCTGCGCGCCGCTGCCGGGTTCGACGGTTCTGTCCTGCGCGAAGTCCCGCTCGGCGAGCGCTTGCGGGTTCTCGGCACCCAGTCCCTGCATATGCCCGGCGGCGGAGAGGCCTGCCTCACCGCCTGCAACGCGCTTGCCATGAACCCGGACGATACGGAGGCCCGCGCCAGTGTGGACAGCTGCGTTTCGCGGAACCTGCTCTGGTACGAGGTGCAGGATGCGACCGGGCAGGTGGGCTTCATCAGCCGCAAATACCTGGCGGACTGACGTGCGCTCCGGGTCGGGAATGGGTGACTTGCCCGCCCGACGCAAAGGGCCCATTTTGCGCGCAGGGTGGACTGGGATGGGCTGATGCGACAGGCAATAGCGGCACTTGCGGCGATACTTTGCGCGGGGGCACTTCAGGCGGAGGACGCGCGCGGCACGCAGCAGGCTGTGCCGGATGACGTCTGGAGCGCCATGCAGGGCACCAGCTGGCATACAGATATGCCCTGTCCTGCCCGCGACGACCTGCGCCTGCTGACCATTCCCTACGTCGATTTTTACGCCGACCGTCGCGACGGCCGGATGATCGTCTCGGCAGAGGTGGCCGACGACCTGCTGTCGATCTTTGCTGACATCCTGTCCGCGGGCTACCCGATCCAGTCCATGCGGCTGGTGCAGGAGTTCGGCGGCGACGACGGCCTGTCCATGGCAGCCAACAACACGTCGGCCTTCAACTGCAGACTCGTGGCCGGGACCAATCGCCTTTCGCAACACGCGTTGGGCAAGGCGCTGGACATCAACCCGGTTCAAAACCCTTACGTCACGCGCTCCGGTGTCTCTCCTGCTGCCGGCGTGGATTTCGACGAACCCCATGAACGCAAGGCAGATGTGCCCGGTGTCATAACCGCCGAACATCCGGTCGTGCGCGCCTTCAAGGCGCGCGGCTGGGGCTGGGGAGGCGATTGGAGCGCATCCAAGGATTATCAGCATTTCTCTGAGAGCGGAAAGTAGAAGGCTCGAACAAAATCAGGCCAGGTGCCCAAAAACGTGCCCGAACGGGGCTTCCCGTCTGCCTGAAATCCTGCAGTTCCAACGGTTCTACAGGGCCTTAGGCGGTGAGACAGCAGGTGTTCAGGCAACTCTTTTCGGATGCGCAGAACATGGGGACCATTGAAACCTTGGAAATTGATATATTTGTTATGCGTTATGCGCGGAATTTTTATATTCCCGAAAATCCGTCAGGGCGAGAAAATTATCGGTGTGGTTATCCAATTAATTCTTGTCCCAATTCAGTTCAATTAGGCCCGAAGCCCGATTTTCCACCCATCACCTCCCCTGCGAGCGGCGACCCGAGAGGGCACGGAACCCGGTCCGTTCACGTCGCGTGAGGCGTCGCAAGCGGACGTTTTCATGGAGATCGCGGCGTAACAATATTGCTGGACGCTGCGGCGGATGAGAGAAATTTCGCCACAACCGGGCTGTCTTAATTCTGTTAGGGTTTTGTTAATTGACATGGCACAATTCCGCGATTTATAGCGTTCATGTTGACGAAACCGTAAGAATTGGCGGTTCTCGGGAAAAATATTTGAAAGGCACGCTGTATGTTTGACTCGAGGCAGATCGACGAGCCTTCGATGATGGAGTATGTCATGGCGGCTCCGAAGGTTCGAACAGGCCCCAGCGTCACCTTCCGCGTGGCGAAGCGCACGTTCGACATCGTCATGAGCATCCTGCTGCTGCCGGTTCTCGTCTGTGTCGGCATTGCCTTGCTGGCGTTGAATCCCTCGTACAACAAGGGCCGCCTGTTCTACACGCAGCGCCGCATGGGCCGGGGTTGCCAGCCATTCACCGCGATCAAGTTCCGGTCGATGACCGATGTGCCGCAAGTGCAGCGGTCCGCGGATTGCCCGCTGGAAACCGACCGGATCACGCGACTCGGAGCCTTCATCCGCAAATCGCGCATCGACGAACTTCCGCAGATCATCAACGTCCTCAAGGGGGACATGAGCCTGATCGGCCCGCGCCCGGACTATTACGATCACGCTGTCCAGTTCCTCGACAAGGTCGCCGGTTACCGCGAACGTCACACCGTGCGGCCGGGCATCAGCGGGCTCGCGCAGACCGAACTGGGCTACATCGAGGGTGTCGAGGCAACGCGGCGCAAGGTGCGTGCCGACCTTTACTACATCGCCAATGCCAGCCTGCGTCTCGAAGCCTGGATCTTCGTCCGTACCCTGTCGGTCGTGGCGCGCCGCGCCGGCGCCTGACGGTCGACCGCTTCCTTTTGTACTGAAAAGGCGCCTCATGGGGCGCCTTTGTGTTTTCAGCTGCTGAGGAAAGACACCTGACCGGGTCGGATATACGCCGCAGTCAGGCGTCCCGTGGCATAAGCCCCGGTGTCTATCGAAATACGACCATTTTCTGACCGTGCCTGTCGGACGATCGTGTGGCCGTGTACGATCCAGATGCCGTCCGAGCGGTCGATCCTCTGGAAATCGCCGTGCCCCCACATCAGGATTTCATCCGCCTGTGCATTCAAAGGCAGCTTCGGGTCGGCGCCAGCGTGGACCACGGCCACATTGCCGCTTTGCCACATGAGGGGAAGGGCGTTGAGCCATTCGATCATCTCGATCCCCATGGCCTGAACCAACTGGTCGCGCAGGTCGGTATGCGTGGTGCCCTGCAGCTTGTTCACCTTGTAACTGGCGAGGGTCTGCAGCCCGCCGTTGCGCATCCAGCGGTCTCCGGTCGCTTCGGGATCGTCGATGAAGCGCAGCAACATGCTCTCGTGATTGCCCTTCAGGCAGGTCACGAGGTCGCCAAACTCTCCGTTCAGTCGCTTGAGCAGGTTCAGCACTCCGGCTGAATGTTCGCCACGGTCGACCATGTCGCCGACGACGATGACGCGCGGCACGTCTTCGAGCTGTTCGATCTGCATCAACAGGTCGGCCAGTTTTTGCAAGCACCCGTGTATGTCGCCGATAACAAAGAAATTTGTGTCGGGCGCGATAGGGGCATCGAAGACAGGGCCCGGAACGCCTTGCGGTCCGGGCGCCTTGGCCTTTGGCTTGCCCATCAGTCGTTGGAGCAGTTTCATGATGACTTCTATATGAGGCGTCGTGGAAGGCCCGCAAGCCCTCCGATACAAGGCCGCCTGTTTGCGGCGGCCTTGTGCACCCTCCGGGCGGGTCAGATGTTGTTTGCCACCTGCAGAAGCGACGGGAAGACCTGCTGAACGGCGCGGTTCCACTTGGTGATCGGTTGTTCTTCGACAAAGACCACATCGCTGGGGCGCATTTCGAACTGGGTCGCCAGCACGAGGTTCGCCGCGTTGCGCGCATTCAGGTGGTAGGCGATCGTGACGTCGCCGACCTCGGGCGCATTGCCGCTGCGCAGGACGTAGATCTGGCTCGGGTCGCCCGTCATGGTGTCAAACCCGCCTTCACCGAACAGCACGTCAGCCAGCGTGGCGCGGCGACCGTAAGGCAGCGGGAAGCGGCTCTGGGTGTTCACTTCGCCGGTCAGGTAGACGTAATCGCGGGTTTCCTCGCCCAGATCGCGACGGCGCTCGTAGTTGGTGCGCTCTTCTTCCAGCGCGGCGCGGCGGAGCGAAATTTCGCTCTGCAGGATACCCATGGCGGAACTGCGCGCCGAGGTGCGCAGCGCGATTACGTCAATCTTGGCGCGGTAGAACTCCAGCGCACGATCAAGGTCATAGCTGGTGTCGACGAACACCGCGTCACCACCCTTCAGGAGCTTATCCTTCAGGCCGGGGTTTTCGTAATAGGTTGTCAGCGGGATCTGGTACAGCGTGCCTTCGCGGTAAACGCGGATCGAGGCAAAGTCGCGGTCGCGCACCGTCACGCCGCCGGCGGCAATCAGCGCCTCGCCCAGCGTCAGGTCATTCGGCGTGATCGCAACCACGGTCGGTGTCTGCACCGCGCCGCCGATGGCCACGCGCTGCGAGCGGAACTGGCTGATCTCAAGGCTGAAGGTCGGGTCGATCTGGTTGTTCACCAGCACCTGGAAAAGGTTGTTCTCTGCCTCTTCGATGGTGAGGCCCGCAACCTGGACAGATCCGACCTCGGGAATGGCGATGCTGCCATCTTCGCGGACAGTGTAGCCCTGACGGCTATTCGCGGCAGCCAGCAGGCCGGTCAGCTGTTCCACGGTCGAGGCCTGCCCGCGCGTCGCCAGCAAAAGTTCGTCACCGACGCCGATGCGGTAGTTTTGCGGCGCAAGGTCCGGCAGCGGGCGGTACTGCAGCTGACCACGGGATTCTTCCGGCAGGTAAGGAGCGGCGGGCAGGGCGCCCGCTCCGACTGCGTCACCGCCAGTGCCTGCGTTCGAAAAGAAGACGGCAGGAAGCGCCTTGGGAACGTAGGCGGAATTGTTCGCGCTTGCGACGGTGGCGCTCGACATTTCGACCACGGTAACGCCGTCGTCGCTCTTGTTGACCGAGGGGCTGTTATAAGTGATGCCGCAGGCCGAGAGCGACAGCATCACGGTTCCGGCGGCCAGCCCGCGCAACATGCGATTGCCGGAGGTGCGCCACGTGAATGCTGTCGTGACAAGATTGGTCCTGCTCATCTTTCGCCCTATCCCAGTTTCCCGTCCGCCAGTCATGACACCACGGGACAGCCGTCTTTTATCGGTGTGCGATTGCCACCCTGATACTCTCGTTCTTGCGGTCACGCGACCGAGAGCACACGTCCCGGCGATCCAAATGCCGCAAGCGGGGCATATCTGCAACATTTGATAAGAACTATCCACAGATTAGACACAACGTTTAGGCGATGAGTCGACCGACACGACGATGCGGCAATGTATACCGCCGCATACTGTGGACCTTTCCTTTGGAACATCCTATGAGGGCGCAACACTAGCCAACGGGGGAATCCCATGTCTGACCAGAGCACGCCTGACATCATCTACACCAAGGTCGACGAAGCGCCGGAACTGGCGTCCGCGTCGCTTCTGCCGATCATCCAGAGCTTCGCCGATGCGGCGGGCGTGTCCGTCGGCACCAAGGACATCAGCCTCGCGGGCCGCATCATCGCGACCTTCCCCGAGGCGCTGACCGCCGAGCAGCAGATCAACGACGATCTGGCGCTGCTGGGCGAGCTGGTGAAGACCCCCGAGGCCAACGTCATCAAGCTGCCGAACATCTCGGCCTCGGTGCCGCAGCTGGTCGCCGCGATCAAGGAACTGCAATCGCAGGGCTACGCGCTGCCGGATTACCCGGAAACCCCGTCCACGGACGAGGAAAAGGCCGTGCGCGCCAAGTACGACACCATCAAGGGTTCGGCCGTGAACCCGGTGCTGCGCGAGGGCAACTCGGACCGCCGCGCGGCCTCGGCGGTGAAGAAATTCGCCCAGAACAATCCGCACCGCATGGGTGAGTGGACCGCGCAGTCCAAGACCCGCGTGGCGGCCATGGACGGCAACGATTTCTTCTCGAACGAGACCTCGGCCACGCTGGACGGTGCCGCGACCGCGAAGATCGTGCTGGAAACCGCTGGCGGCGAGACCGTTCTGAAGGACGGCATCAAGTACCCCGCAGGCACCGTGGTCGACGCGACCTTCATGTCGGCCAAGGCGCTGGATGCCTTCCTGGCGGACGAGATCGAGAAGACCAAGGCAGAGGGCACGCTGTTCTCGCTGCACATGAAGGCCACGATGATGAAGGTCTCTGACCCGATCATCTTTGGCCACGCCGTGAAGGCATGGCTGGCCCCGGTGTTCGAGCAGTACGGCGACAAGCTGGCCGCTCTGGGTGTCAACCCGAACTCCGGCATGGGCGACCTGCTGGCGCGGGTGAAGGACGACGCGGACATCATGGCAGCCATCGAGGCGGTCAACGCGCAGCGCCCGCCGATGTACATGGTGAATTCCGACAAGGGCATCACCAACCTGCACGTGCCCTCCGACGTCATCATCGACGCGTCCATGCCCGCGCTGATCCGCGCCGGTGGCAAGGGCTGGGGTCCGGACGGCAAGGAAGCCGACACCAACTGCGTGATCCCGGACAACTCCTACGCGCCGGTCTATGACGCTGCGATCGAATTCTTCAAGGCCAACGGCAAGCTGAACCCGGCCACCGCAGGCACCGTTCAGAACATCGGCCTGATGGCGCAGAAGGCCGAGGAATACGGCTCGCACCCGACGACGTTCGAGATCCCCGATGCGGGCACCGTCAAGATGATCCTCGACGACGGCACCGTGCTGCACTCGCACGCCGTCGAGGCAGGCGACATCTGGCGCTCCGCCTCGGCCCGCAAGGCACCGATCGAGGATTGGGTGAACCTGGCCATCGACCGTCAGAAGGCGACCGGCTACCGCGCGATCTTCTGGCTGGACGCCGCGCGCGCCCACGATGCCGAGCTGATCGCGATGGTCAAACCGATCCTCGAAGCGAAAGGCGTCGCCGACAAGTTCGAAATCATGGCGCCCCGCGAGGCGACCATTGCCTCGCTCGAGACGATCACCAAGGGCGAGAACACCATTGCCATCACCGGCAACGTGCTGCGCGACTACCTGACCGACCTCTTCCCGATCCTCGAACTGGCCACCTCGGCCAAGATGCTGTCGATCGTGAAGCTGATGCAGGGCGGTGGCCTGTTCGAAACCGGTGCCGGCGGCTCCGCGCCGAAGCACGTCCAGCAGTTGCAGGAGGAAAACCACCTGCGTTGGGACTCGCTGGGTGAGTTCTGCGCGCTGGGGGAGAGCTTCCGCTTCCTCGCGGACAGCAAGGGCAACGCCAAGGCGCGCGTGCTGGGTGACGCGGTGGACGCCGCGACGCAGGGCATCCTTGACCACGACCGTTCGCCCTCGCGCAAGGTTGGCGAGCCGGACAACCGCGACAGCCACTACTGGTTCGCGCGCTACTGGGCGGAGGCGCTGGCGGCACAGTCCGACGACGCCGACCTCGCCGCGCATTTCGCGCCCATCGCCAAGGCGCTGGCCGACGGCGAAGCGGCGATCCTGTCGGAGCTGGCAGCGGCACAGGGCAAGCCCGCCGATCTGGGTGGCTACTACCACGCGGACCCGGCCAAGGTGGCTGCCGTGATGCGCCCCTCGGCCACGCTGAACGCCATCATCGGCTGACGTGTCCCGTCCCCGGTAAATAGAAAGGCCCGCGCAAGCGGGCCTTTTTTCTTGGGTCCTGCCGGGCGGGATTCGGAAACTTGAAAAGTTTCCGGACCGAAGTCTTTTCAAGACTTCGGGGCTCCCGGAATTTACCCCGGGTAGCCCATCAGCCTCGGCAGGAACAGCACGATGCCGGGGAACAGGATCATCGCCAGCAGCGCCAGCACGAGGACGATCAGGAAGGGGATCACCTCGCGGATGATCTCGGCCAGCGGGATGCGGGTCACGGCGTTGATGACGAACAGCAGGATGCCGTAAGGCGGCGTGATGAGGCCGATCATGCAGTTCACCACGGCGACGACGCCGAAGTGCACGAGGTCAATGCCCAACTCGCGGCAGGCGGGCAGGAAGAGCGGAATGATGACCAGGATGATGGTCGAGGCATCCAGCACGCAGCCCAGCAGCAAGAGCAGGATGTTCACCCCGATCAGGAAGGCCAGCGGCGAGACGTCCAGCCCCACCAGCGCGCCCGCGACGAGGCCGGGGATGTTTTCGGCGGCGACGATGTAGTTCAGGATCAGCGCCCCGCCGATCACCAGACCCACGGCGGCGGAGCTGCGTGCCGAGTCCACGAGGATGTGGTAGAATGCCTTCAGTCTCAGGGCCCTGTAGAACACCGCTGCAAGGATCAGCGCGTAGAAGGCGGCGACCGCTGCGGCCTCGGTCGGCGTGGTGACGCCGCCGTAGATGCCATAAAGCAGGATGGCGGGCATCAGCAGGGCGGGGAAGGCCTCGAACGTCAGGCGGGGGAGTTCCGTCAGGGGGACGGCGTCCTCGGTGCCGAAGTTGCGGCGCGATGCGATGATGTAGTTCTGCACCATCAGCACGACGCCCATCAGCAGCCCCGGCCCGATCCCGCCAAGGAACAGGAACCCGATGGAGGTGTTGGACACAAGTGCATAAAGCACCATGGGGATGGACGGGGGGATGATCGGACCGATGGTGGCGGACGCAGCCGTGATGGCGGCGGCGTAACCGCGCGTGTAGTGGCCGGACTTGGTCATCATCTCGATGATGATCTTGCCGATGCCCGCCGCATCCGCGACCGCAGACCCCGACATGCCGGAAAAGATCAGCGAGGCCACGACGTTGACGTGTCCCAGCCCGCCCTTGAACCGACCGACGAGGCCGACGCAGAAGCGCAGCAGCCGGTCAGAGATCGTGCCTGCGTTCATGATGTTCGCGGCGACGATGAACAGCGGCACGGCGAGCAGGATGAAGCTGCCGTACATGCCGTCCAGCAACACCTTGCCCGCCAGACCGACGCCCTGTCCACCGACCCCGAGGTAGACGAAGGAGGCGATCAGGATGGCATAGGCGATGGGCATGCCGATGCCTGCCAGCATGAATAGCGACAGCAGGCAGAGCGTGAATTCGAGGCTCATCGCAGGTCCTCCGCGTGTGGAACCTGCTCGGCGGCGAGTTCGGCGTAGTCATGCGGTGGTTCCGCCCCATGGCGAAAGACGTTCACCGCGCGCCATGCGTAGCGCAGCGAGACGGCCACGAGGAAGAATGCATACACCGAGTATACATCCCGCATACGCACCCAGTCGCCGAGGATCTGTTTCAGCGTGGCGGTCTGTTTCAGGCGCAGGATCTTGAACTTGGCCCAGGTGGGTTCCAGCGAATAGAGCAGCGCGACCACGATTACGATGCAGGTCAGCAGGGCAAAGACCTTGCGGGTGCCGGGCCGGACGGATGTATACAGGATGTCGAATGTCACGTGGTCCTGATCGCGCACGATGGTGGCGCAGCCGAAGAAGACGATCCAGATCCAGAGCGCCAGACAGAATTCCAGCGTCCAGCCGTAGCGCGACGGGTCCAGCAGCGGCACCGCCTCGGCCAGCCATTCCAGACGCGCGGTGTAGCGGATCGCGACCTGCAGGATAAAGGTCAGGAACATGGCGAGCATCATCATGGCGGCGATGAACTCTGCGCCTCGGGTCAGCCAGCGGATGGGATTTTGCATTCCGGGACCCCCGGGAAAAGCGCGTCCCGGCCTTGCGCCGGGACCCTGTGTCACAAGGACGGAGGCCCCGGCACAGGGCCGGGGCGGGTGGTTTTGCCGAAATAAGGCTTAGTTGCCAAGCGCGTTGATCGCGTCCAGCACGCCCTCGGGCCATGCGGCGGCGAACTCGGACCCCTTGTACTGCTCCTGCACATGCGCGCGGAAGGCGGCGACGTCGGGTTCGTAGATCTCCAGCCCCTGCTCTTCGAGGAAGGACACGAGGTCGGCCTCTTTCTGAAGCTGCGCCTGACGGCCGGATTCGGCGGCGTCATCGGCGGCTTTCTGGACGGCGGCCTGCTGCTCCTCGGTGAGAGTGTCCCAGACAGCCTTGGAGAAGGCCACGTAGTTGAGGTCCACGAGGTGCGCGGTCAGGGCGACCTGCTTGGTCACTTCGTAGAACTTCGCGTCCACCACGGTCGGCAGCGGGTTGTCCTGGCCGTCGACGGCACCGGTGGAGAGCGCGGTGTAGACCTCGGTGAAGGCCATCGGCGTCGGGTTCGCGCCCAATGCGCGGCCCAGGAACTGCCATGCGTCCGAACCGGGCATCCGCAGGTTCACGCCGGCGAGGTCGGCGGGGGTCTTCACGTCCTTTTCAGCGCGCGGGAAGCGCAGGTTCACGTGACGCTTGCCGAGGTACATGACCGACAAAAGCTTCACGCCCAGCTCGTCCTCGACCTTCTGCTTGAAGGGGTCCATGAGCGGGTCGTTGAACACGGCGACCTGATGCTCGGCGGACTGGTGCACGTAGCCGGTGGCAAAGATCGAGAATTCCGGGAAGAACGTCGCCAGTTCCTGCGCGGAGGCGATCGACATTTCCAGATCGCCCGACGCGATGGCCTCCAGTTCCGACCCCTGCGCGATCAGCGAGGCGTTGTAATGCGGCTCGTAGGTGGCGAAGTCGGCCACTTCCGGCGCAAAGACCTCGGCCAGCGCGACAGAGCGCTGGTCGGTCTCGGACGCGGGCGTCGACATGCGCAGGGTGATCTTGTCCTGTGCCAGCGCGGGGGCGGCAAGGGTGAGGGCAGCAGCCGACGCCAGCAGGGCGCGGCGGGTCATCTTGAACATCGTGATGGTCCTCCCGGTGTGCGGCCCCATTGGCGAAGCCGCTTCGGGGATTTGGTATACCGTTCGAGGGCGACACGTCCACGAAAAATCTGCCATCACCCGCTTGCACGGATGATGGAAAATGCCTGGCAGAGGTCAGAGCTTGATCCAGGCGGTTTTCAGATCGAGGTACTTGTCGAAGGCGTGCAGCGATTTGTCGTGCCCGTTGCCCGACTGTTTGTGCCCGCCCAGGGGCACCGTCAGGTCCGCGCCGCCATAAGTGTTCACATGCACCACGCCAGCCTTGATCTTGCGCACCATGCGATGCGCGCGCGACAGATCGGCGGTCCAGACGGCAGCGGCAAGGCCAAACTCCGTGCCATTGGCGATGGCGACGGCCTCTTCCTCCGTGTCGAAGGGGATCACCGCCAGCACCGGCCCGAACACCTCGTTCTGCGCCAGCCTGTCGCCCGGTTCGACCCCGGTCACGATGGTCGGTGCCATGTAATAGCCGCCGGTGTCCTCGAGGATGCGTTGCCCGCCGATCCGCACCTTGCGCCCCCCGGCGCGGGCTTCCTCGACAAATCGCAGGTTCTGCTCCAACTGCGAAAGCGAGTTCACCGCCCCCGCCGAGGTCGCCGGGTCCAGCGGGTCGCCGACCGTCATGGATTGCGCATAGGCTGCCAGTTCCTCGACAAACTGGTCGTGGATCGACCGCTGCACAAGCAGCCGCGAGCCCGCGACGCAGACCTGTCCCGCGTTGCGGAAAATCCCGTTGGCCGAGGTCTTCACCGCTTCCTTCAGATCCGGCGCGTCGGCAAAGACGATGTTGGGAGACTTGCCGCCCAGCTCCAGGTAGACGCGCTTCAGGTTTGACCGGGCGGAATATTCCAGCAGCCGCCGCCCCACCGGACCAGAGCCGGTGAACACCAGGACATCCACGTCCATCGACAGGCCCATGGCCTCGCCCACGACGCGCCCCGACCCGGTGACCACGTTCAGCACACCTGCGGGCATCCCCGCCTCCAGTGCCAGTTCCGCGATCCGCACCAGCGTCAGCGAGGCGGTCTCGGCCGGTTTCAGCACCACGGTGTTGCCTGCCGCCAGTGCGGGGGCCAGCTTCCACGCGCCGATCATCAACGGGAAGTTCCACGGCACGATGGCCGCCACGACGCCCACCGGTTCGCGATGCACCAACCCCAGAACGTCCGGCGCGGTCGGAGCGATCTCGCCATACAGCTTGTCGATGGCCTCGGCGTAGTAGCGGATCGTGGCCACGGCCGAGAGCGGCTCTGCCTTCAGCGCCATGCCGATTTCGGTGCCATTGTTGCGCACGCCAAGGACGGCGAGCTCCTCGGCCTCCGCCTCGATCAGATCGGCCCACTTCAGCAGCACCGCCTTGCGCCGGGCAGGGGGCAGATCGGACCAGCGGCCATCGTCAAACGCACGGCGGGCGGCGGCAATCGCTGCCTCTGCATCCTCGGCGGTGCCCCACGCCATCGTGGTGAACGATTTGCCGTCGATGGGCGAGATCACCGGCTCCGCAGCCCCGTCCGAGGCCGCGACGCGGTGCCCGTCGATGACGTGCAATGCGGGCGGCACATCGGCATTGCGCAGCGTTTCGATACGGTCCTGGTCAAGCATCACGGTTCTCCCCCGACTGATGCTTAACACGATAAGTAATTTCCGGCCTCTGTCGAGAGGGGGACGCGCGTTATTTCACCGGGTGCAACCGCGTCAGCGCGTCGGGATCGAGACGTGGAAGGCCACGGTCTCTATCCCCGGGTTCTTGTTGTAGATTTCCGCGTTGGACCGGTGATCGTAGCTGAACGCCATCCGCCAGCCCCTGCGGTTCTCCCACCCCAGTTCGACGCCCGAGCGGAATTCGATCGGACCGCCAAGGTCAAAGCCGCCGTTGTCGAAATACAGGCCCGGCATGGCGTGCAATTCCCCGTAGAAGGGCGAGCCGCCAAAGTTCATCTTGTAGGTCTGGCCAAAGCCAATCCAGGTCTCGCCGTTTTCGGCCACGGACAGCCCGACCGCCTCGCCAAAGGGGCCGCGCTTATGTGGCAGGTCGTAGCGCAGGTAGACCTCGCCCATCGGCTGCGCGCGCCGTTCCAGCACCTCGCCCACCGAAAACATCAGTCGCGGAGTCGTCTCTGTCTTGCCCAGACAGCCATTGGCAGTCCCGCAATGGTTCATGCCCATGTCCGTTAGACCGAGCAGCAGCATTGCCACCGCGAATGTTCCGTCTGCCATAGTCTGACTCCCTTTTCCTCTTTCCTGATTGTGCAGAATCACCTGCGAGTCCAGCGACAGCCGCAGCCATCGCACATGGAGACGTCCGGTAGCGGCTTCGTGGTCACGTTCTTGCAGCGCGAGAAAGCGGGGCAAAGACTTGGTCGAGATTAACCCGATGCTTACGCGCCGATGGCAGTTTTGCTTTCAGCGCTTCGGAGAAGCTATTTTCTGGAACAGGGGGCAACATGTGCATGACTGTCAGAGGTGGATTTTTCAGTTTACCCCGCCTTGCCTCCTTCCGTCTCGCCCGCTTCCGCATTGAGGCCGTCAGATGATCCGCGTTCTCATCATCGACGGTGTCGCCCAACAGGCGCGGGCAACGGCGCAGATCCTGCGTGCCCGCATGCGGTCCCGTGTCAAGATTTCCATCGTCGGCGGTGCCGCCGAGTGTGAGGCCTATCTCGACGAGCACGGAATGCCGGACTGCGTGCTGCTGAACATGCCGCTGCCGGACCGTCTTGGCCTCGACCTTCTGTCAGACATCATGCTGCGCGATCCTTTGGCAGCCGTGGTCGTCACCACGTCGAAGGGCGATGACGCCACCGCGGTCGAGGCGATGAAACGCGGCGCGATGGACTATTACGTCCGGCGCAATTTCAGCGAAACCGGACTGGAACGCGCGGTCCTGCACGCCGTCGAACGCTCGCAGATGGCCCGCCGGATCGAGGATCAGCAGCACAGTCTGCGCACCTTTGCCCACGTTCTGGTGCATGACCTGCGTGGGCCGCTCCGCTCGATTCGCGGCGGTATAGGCATGTTGCTGGAGGATCTGCCAAAGGACACGCGCGAGGAACATTCCGAGGTTCTAGGCTTCGTTCAGGACGGTGCGGAGCGGATGGACCAGCTGATCGTTGCCCTTCATCGCTATTGCAGTCTGGATGATGCGACCCTGAACATCGAACGGGTCGACCTGGACCTTGTGGTTCGGGACCTGCGCGCCACTCTGCGAGCGGACCTGCGGGACAAGGGGGCAGACCTGACCTGTCCCGCCATGCTGCCCGCCGTACTGGCGGACCCCACGCAGCTGACGCAACTGCTGCAGAACCTCGTCGCCAACGGGATCAAGTACAACCAGTCCACGGCGCCCAGGGTCCACATCTCTGCGTCCGAAGGCCGGGAAGGCTGGCGTATAGAGGTCTCCGACAACGGCATCGGTATCGAACCCGAGTATCTCGAGGAGGTGTTTCAGCCCTTCCGGCGTTTGCACGCCGCCGCCGAATACAGCGGTACGGGGCTTGGGCTTGCCACCTGCCGCCGCATTGCCGAACGCCATGGCGGCCAGTTGACCTGTCGCTCAAAGCCGGGCGAGGGGGCTGTCTTTGTCCTCGATCTGCCGCGTCAGCGCGTGCGCCGGCAGGTCTCCGGCGGCGCAGCTTTTGCCGGTGGCAAAGGGGTGGCTGCCATCGCGTCGCGCTGATCGCACGGCGGCCCGTCGCGCAACTCTGTCGCGCAACTCTGCGCGCCGCCTTGTATCTCTGAACACGATGCTTAGAATAGACACCAACAAGAGACCGTCAGGCGGCCCGCAAGCGTGGCCGCTTTTTCAGTAGGATGCTCCGATGTCGTGGACCGATGAACGCGTGGAATTGCTCAAGAAGATGTGGTCGGAGGGCCAGTCCGCCAGCCAGATCGCAAAGGAACTGGGCGGGGTCACGCGCAACGCGGTGATCGGCAAGGTGCATCGCCTTGGTCTGTCGAACCGCGCAGGCGCCGCCCCGGCCCCCGCCGAGACCAAGCCGGAGCCCAAGCCCGCCGTGGCCAAGGCGAAGCCGGTTCCAAAACCCGCTGCGGCCCCCGCGCCCGAACCGCGGCCGGAACCGACGCCCGCCCCGGTCGCTGCCGCGCCGACTCCGATCCCGGCGCGCAAGCAGATCATCCCGGCAGGCCAGCCCCTGCCGCCTCAGCCGTCGACCAATGAAATCAGCCCCGAGGCGCTGGCAAAGGTCAACGAGGTCGAAAAGAAGGCCAAGAAGCTCACCCTGATGGAATTGACCGAGCGCACCTGCAAATGGCCGGTGGGCGACCCCGCCACTGATGACTTCTGGTTCTGCGGCCTTCCCGTGCAGCAGGGGAAGCCCTACTGCGAAGCGCATGTCGGCGTGGCCTTCCAGCCGATGAGCGCACGCCGCGACCGTCGCCGCTGACCCCAAAGAAATTCAAGGCTCAGGGCCATCGCCAACAACGGTTTCCGCGCCCTGCTTCTTTGGTTTGAAAATACCTCGATGGGGGCCGGGGGAAGCAGCGCTTCCCCCGATGCGCGGGCGCAGCCCGCGCCGGGGGGGGCGGCGGCCCCCCCGGGAGACCGCGCAAACGTGAGGCGGGGGGCCGGG
>NZ_JBNAGB010000019.1:0-62928 GCF_049800975.1 Sagittula sp. S175 | reverse complement strand
TTTTTCAAAGCCCCTGTGGGGGGGGGGGGGACCCCCGCGCGCCCCCCTGGGCGGGGGCCCCCCCCCCCCCGGTCGCCTGAGCGCAGCTCAGGCGAAACCGCTCATCCTTCCGGCTGCTGCACGGGCAGGGGTTCCGAAAACGTCAGCGTCCGGTAGGGGAACGGGATCTCGATCCCGGCATCGTCCAGCGCCCGCTTGATCGCCGACACGGCCTTGTCGCGGCTGCGATGCTCGGCGATCGGTTCCGATCCCACCCACCAGCGCACCATGAAGTCGATGGACGACGAGTTGAACTCCGTCGCCAGCACCTGCGCCTCGCGGTCGCTGGCCTCGGCGGCGACTGGCGTGATCGCCTCGCGGATCACCTCGCGCGCCGCGTCCACGTCCTCGCCATAGGCCACGCCGACCACGACGCTGATGCGGCGCAGATCGCGGTCGGTCAGGATCTCCACCGGGTTCTTGAACAGATGCGAGTTCGGCACGAGGATCAACTCGCCCGAGCGTTTGCGCACATAGGTGTCGCGAATTGTGATCTTTTCCACCCGCCCCGTCAGCCCGTCGCAGGCGATGTCGTCGCCGTGGCGCATGGGCTTGCGCAGCAGGATCAGGAACCCGGCGAGGAAGTTCTCGAAAATATCCTTGAACGCCAGGCCGATGGCGATGGAGCCCAGTCCCAGGCCAGCCAGCAACTTGGTCGGTGTCAGGTTCGGGAAGACGACGGTCATGGCGATCAGCAGGCCCAGGACCCAGACGAAGATGCGCACCAGCTTTTGCACCGCTTCGGTCAGCGAGGGCCGCGCCTTGGACCGTTTCAGCAACCGCGTCACCAGCGCGCCAGCCGCCCAGGCAAACAGCCCGGTCAGGGCGATGATGACAAGCGCCGCGAGGATATTGGGCAACAGGGCGATGGCCCCCGTCGCAAGTCCCTGCAACTGCTCCATCACGATTTGCAGCGGCTTGATCTGGTTCACCATGTCGGTTGCCTGGTCCATCCGGTCCCTCCTTGTTTCACAGGTCAACGGCCCGACTGCGAAGGGGGTTCCGCCGGACATTGCCGTGCATTATATGCCGCACATGCAGAATCCCCCCGATCTTCGCCCCGACCTGGCGCGCGCCCGCATCCTGGAAACGAAACGTGACGGCCAGCCGACCATCGGTATGGTCTCGCTGGGCTGTCCCAAGGCGCTGGTGGACAGCGAACGTATCCTGACCCGGCTCAGGGCCGAGGGTTATGGCATCAGTGCCGACTATGCCGGGGCGGACGCGGTGATCGTGAACACCTGCGGCTTTCTCGATTCGGCCAAAGCCGAAAGCCTCGAGGCCATCGGCGAGGCGCTGAACGAGAACGGCAAGGTGATCGTGACCGGCTGTCTGGGGGCGGAGCCCGAATATATCACCGGCGTCCACCCAAAGGTGCTGGCCGTCACCGGGCCGCACCAGTACGAGCAGGTTCTGGACGCGGTGCATGGCGCGGTGCCGCCGTCGCCCAATCCCTATATCGACCTGCTGCCTGCGTCGGGCGTCAAACTGACCCCGCGCCACTACAGCTACCTCAAGATCTCCGAGGGCTGTAACCACAAGTGCAAGTTCTGCATCATCCCGGACATGCGCGGGCGTCTCGCCAGCCGCCCGGCCAAGGCCGTCTTGCGCGAGGCGGAAAAGCTGGTCGAGGCTGGCGTGAAGGAGCTGCTGGTGATCTCTCAGGACACCTCGGCCTATGGCACCGACTGGAAGGACCGCGAGGCGAAGTTTCCGTTCATCGACCTGACGCGCGAACTGGGCGAGCTGGGGGCATGGGTGCGCCTGCATTACGTCTACCCCTATCCGCATGTGCGCGAGGTCATCCCGATGATGGCCGAGGGCAAGATACTGCCCTACCTCGACATTCCCTTTCAGCACAGCCACCCGGACACGCTGCGGCGCATGGCGCGTCCGGCGGCGGCGGAACGCACGCTGGATGAGATCGCCGCGTGGCGGCGCGATTGCCCGGACATCACCCTGCGTTCGACCTTCATCGTCGGGTATCCCGGTGAGACCGAGGCCGAGTTCCAGCACCTGCTGGACTGGATGGACGAGGCGCAACTGGATCGCGTCGGCTGCTTCCAGTACGAAAACGTCGACGGCGCGCGGTCCAACGCGCTGCCCGATCACGTCGACCCCGAGGAAAAGCAGGACCGCTGGAACCGCTTCATGGAGAAGGCGCAGGCGATTTCCGAGGCAAAGCTGGCCGCCAAGGTCGGCCGCGTGATGGACGTGATCGTGGACGACGTGGACGAGGACGGCATCGCCACTTGCCGCACCAAATCCGACGCGCCCGAGATCGACGGCAACCTCTTCATCGACGAAGGGGCCGACCACCTGCAACCGGGCGACATCGTCCGGGTCGAGGTGGACGAGGCCGGGGAATACGACCTCTGGGGCCGTCTGGTCTGAGTCCGGCCCTAACCCGGCCCGACAGCCCGAAACCATCACGCTTGCGCGGATAAACGCGTGGGGCCTTTCACCTGTTGCGCGGCTGCGGTATGACGCGCGCCAACCGGGCGGACAGGCTCCGTCCCGCGCATGGACATCATGAGGAGGGCCAAATGGGCTATCGCATCGTCGTCGCAGGCGCCACGGGCAACGTGGGCCGCGAAATGCTGAACATCCTCGCCGAGCGGGAATTCCCCGTCGACGAGATCGCCGCGCTGGCATCGCGCCGCAGCCTCGGCACCGAGGTCAGCTTTGGCGACAAGACGCTGAAGACCCAGGATCTTGCGACCTTCGATTTCTCCGGCTGGGACATGGCGCTGTTCGCCATCGGCTCCGACGCGACCAAGGAATACGCGCCCAAGGCCGCCGCGGCGGGCTGCGTGGTGATCGACAACTCGTCGCTGTACCGCTACGACCCGGACATTCCGCTGATTGTTCCGGAAGTGAACGCCGACGCGATCCACGGCTATTCCAAGAAGAACATCATCGCCAACCCCAACTGCTCGACCGCGCAGATGGTCGTGGCGCTGAAGCCGCTGCATGACCGCGCCCGGATCAAGCGCGTGGTGGTGTCGACCTACCAGTCCGTATCGGGCGCGGGCAAGGAAGGCATGGACGAGCTTTGGGATCAGACGAAGGCCGTCTACAACCCGACCTCTGACGTGCCGCCGAAGAAGTTCACCAAGGAAATCGCCTTCAACGTCATTCCGCATATCGACGTCTTCATGGAAGACGGCTCGACCAAGGAAGAGTGGAAGATGGTCGCCGAGACCAAGAAGATCGTCGATCCGAAGATCAAGGTGACGGCGACCTGCGTGCGCGTGCCGGTGTTCGTCGGGCATTCGGAGGCAATCAACATCGAGTTCGAGGAATTCCTCGACGAGGACGAAGCCCGCGACATCCTGCGCGAGGCGCCCGGCATCATGGTGATCGACAAGCGCGAGAACGGTGGCTACGTGACGCCAAAGGAATGCGTGGGCGATTTCGCCACCTTCATCAGCCGCATCCGTCAGGATTCGACCATCGAGAACGGCATCAACCTGTGGTGCGTGTCCGACAACCTGCGCAAGGGCGCGGCGCTGAACGCGGTGCAGATTGCCGAAGTTCTGGGCCAGAAGGTGCTGAAGAAGGGCTGAGGCCTTTCGAAGCGAACAATCAGCGCGCCGCCCCTCGGGTGGCGCGTTTTGCGTTTGCGGGCCGCCTTGGTGAACGCTGCGCAAAGGTTTGCACGGCGTAGTGGCGCGCCTAGCACAAACCCTATTCCGAGGTATCGCTGTCTTAGCCTTCCGAACGCCAGTCTACCCGCGTTGAGGGTGGAACGACTCGGTCCACAAGCGTATACAAATCCCACGAACGCGCTGATGCGCGCCGCCAGAATGGCGAACCAGATGGCCCGGATGCTGCCTGCTTCTCTCTCCACTCTCTCCTCGGGTGGGTCTGGCCAGAGTTTTCGTAACATGACCGATGCGGGCAAGCGCCCCGCGTGACGAAGGGGCGCCCTGGCCGCCCCGTATGCAAGATGCCCTTGCACCGTCCGCGCTGCGGCTTGCCGAACTCTCTCTCTTCTCTCTCCATCGGTAGGCCGCAGCGGATATCCCGCATCCTGAACCACAACCGCCGTGCTGGTGCATCGGCGGTTTTTTCTTGGCTGGCCAACAGTGTCTGATGTCGAGGTTTCCAGCGTGCGCATGATTTACGCGCCCTTGGCAGATTTGCCGCAGTCCTTGTGCAATGCGAGATGCGTGCCGCATTTCCGCCGCAATCCCCTGAGACCCTTAACGGGCAGGCAAGGAACAGAGCATGAGACACCAACCCAATGCGACAGCGGGGTGGGGTGACGCCCGCCTGACGGGAACACCGTCAAGCGGACTGCCAGCCCCGCTGGATTGCGAGACGCGCACGACGCTGCGCCTTTTCCTCGAACCCATCATCAGTGCGGCGGACAGCTGGCCCGGCCTTGCGGCGGACCTGCTGAAACGCGGCTACGCCCTCGGCTTTCGCGAAGGGCATCTGGTGATCCTGAACGATACGGGGGCGGCGGTCTGTACGGGCAGCGACTTGGGGATACCCATGGCCAGCATCTCGGCCCGGATCGGGCGGCCCTGCGTACGGGCGCATGCGGGCGGCCATTCCGGAGAGTTGGACAGCCGGGGCTGATCGCGCCCCGGCCATTTGTTCAGACTTCGACGAAACCGCTTGATTTCGCATCGAGGTGGTGCAGGCCGCCCTCGGCGATGTCGGTCCAAAGACCGTGCAGCGACAGCTCGCCCGCTTCGACGGCGCGCTGCACGAAGGGGAAGGTCATGAGGTTGCGCAGGGACACCCGCACCGCCTCGTGCTCCAGCGCGCGGGGCATGTCGGGGCTGTCCTTCACCGCCTCGTAACCGGGCTTGAGGATATCCATCCAGCGGCCCACGAAGGAGGATTTCTCCTCCAGCTCCGGCGCGCGGCCCTGGCACATGTCGAGGCAGCCCTGAACGCCACCGCAGTTCGAATGCCCCAGAACGATCACATGCGCCACCTTCAGCGCCGTGACGGCATATTCCACCGCCGCCGAGGTGCCGTGGTGGTTCCCGTCCGGTTCGTAGGCCGGCACGAGGTTCGCGATGTTGCGGTGGATGAAGAACTCGCCCTGGTCCGCGCCAAAGATCGAGGTGACATGGACGCGCGAGTCGCAGCACGAGATCACCATGGCACGCGGGCGCTGGCCCTCTGTCGCCAGTCGGCGATACCACGCGTGGTTCTCCGCGTAGGTCGTCGCCTTCCAGCCATGATACCGCGTCACCAGGTAGGCGGGCAGGGGCTTCGTGAACTCCATGTCTTCCTCCGTCTTGAATGCTGCCGATCCAACTACCCAGCATTCAAGCGAAATGCGAGGGAAATCACTGCGACGGAATAACCTTTTGGGAACCCCCCAGAGGGCATGTTGCCCGTGGCTGTGGGGGCCAAACTATGGGGTGAGACGTGAAACAGGTGACGTACCTGTCGCCGGTGGAGTGTCCAATCATGGACACGGCCCAGATCCGAACGTTGTACACGGACCTCGGTCCCAACGCGGCCGAGGATGTGATCTGCCGGGCGATGGAGGAATTGGCCCAACGGCTTTGCCAGGTGCAGGAGATGGCGCTCTCCGGCCCGCGCGAAGACATGCACAAGACGCTGCGCTCGCTGTCCGCGATTGCGCATCAGATTGGCATGACCTCGCTCAGCCGGGTGTCCCACGATGTGATGAGCTGCATCGAGTTCGGCGATCTGGTGGCCGAGGCTGCGACCTTGGCCCGGCTCGCCCGCACGGGGGAACGATCGCTGACCGAACTTTGGGACATCAACGAATTTTCGATCTGACGACGTGACGCAGCCCGCTTGCAGGTGACGCCTGCCGGGTCAAAGACCGGGACTCGTGGATGAAATCCGCTTGCAGCCCCGATTGCCGGGACTAGGCTCGGGTCAAAGACCCAGATGCAGGAGTCCCCATGCCCCCCCGTTTCGCCACCACCGATGATGCTCTGCCGCTCCACGTTCTGACCCCTGAAGAGGTGGACGGCTGGGCCGATGCCCAGACCCCGCAGGTTGCCGCCTGGGTAAAGGCCAGCGGGTTCAAGGCGGCATTGGGCACGGCGCTGATGATCCCGGGCGCGGATGGGGCACCTGTCGCGGCCCTGGCAGGCTACGGAACGCCCGCACAACGCGCCCGCCAGCGGTTTCCGCTGGCCGGGGCGATCCCGGCACTGGCTCCGGCGAGTTACACCATCGCCTCCGGCACGCTGGACAATCCCGCGACCGAGGCGCTGGGCTGGCTCTTCTCCACCTACCGCTTCACCCGCTACAAGGACGCCCCCGGCGCCGACCGCCTGCTGACCGCCCCCGAAGGCATTGACGCCACCCGGCTGGAAACGCTGGCCGAGGCCGAATTCCTCACCCGCGATCTGGTGAACATTCCCGCGCAGGACATGGGGCCGGAAACGCTGGAACAGGCGGCGCGCGATCTGGCGGCGCGTTTCGACGCCAGCATCGAGGTCACCACGGGCGACGCCCTGCTGGACAACAACTTTCCCATGATCCACGCCGTCGGGCGCGCCGGTCCGCAGGCCCCGCGCCTGATCGACCTGCGCTGGGGCATTGAGGGCCCGAAACTGACCCTCGTGGGCAAGGGCGTCTGTTTCGACACTGGTGGCCTGAACCTCAAACCGGGGTCCTCCATGGGCCTGATGAAAAAGGACATGGGCGGCGCGGCCAACACGCTGGGCCTTGCGCAGATGATCATGGCGCTGGGCCTGAAGGTCCAGCTGCGCCTGCTGATCCCGGCAGTAGAAAACTCTGTCTCCAGCCCCAGCTTCCGCCCCGGCGACGTGCTGACCTCGCGCCTTGGCAAGACGGTCGAGATCAACAACACCGACGCCGAAGGGCGGCTGGTGCTGGCCGATGCGCTTGCCCTCGGGGCGGAGGATGCGCCCGACCTCATGCTGTCCATGGCGACCCTCACCGGTGCCGCGCGCGTCGCTGTCGGGCCGGACCTCGCGCCGTTCTACTGCGACGACGACACATTCGTCGACGCGCTCACCAGGGCCGCGACCGAGCAGGCCGACCCGGTCTGGCGCATGCCCTTCCACGAGCCCTACGAGACGATGATCGAACCGGACATCGCCGATCTGGACAACGCGCCCTCGGGTGGATTCGCGGGGTCCATCACCGCCGCGCTTTTCCTGCGCCGCTTCACCGAAGGTGCGCAGCGCTACGCCCATTTCGACATCTACAGCTGGCAACCCGCCGCCGCGCCGGGCCGTTCCAAGGGCGGCCTTGGCCAGGGTCCGCGCGCCATCCTCGCCGCCCTGCCGGAGGTTCTCGGGCTGTGAGCATCCTGACCGACCGCCGCACCCGCCCCGCAACGGATCGGGTCGTCGCGCGCTGGCACGCCGACAGTTTTCCGGGCCTTGCCGCGGTCGACCCCGAGCGGATGTATGTCACCCAAACCGTCACTGACCTGTGTCGCGGCCCGGGCGGGGCGCGGGACCGCCAGCTGACCTATGGCAGCGCCTTCGAGGTGCTGGAGCGGCGCAACGGCTGGTCCTTCGGCCTCGCTCCGGTGCTGAACGGCTACGTGGGCTGGATCGCGGACAGTGCGCTGCGACCCGAGGACCACCGCCCGCCCGCTGGGCATTGGGTCGCCACGCGCCAGACCCACGCCTACCCCGAACCCGACTTCAAGACGCGCGAAACCACCGCGCTGCCGCATGGCGCGCAGGTGTTCGCGGGCGCGACAGAGGGGCGCTTCACCCGCACCGAACTTGGCTGGGTGCCGACGCGCCACCTGTCCGAGACCGCGCCGCAGGATCCCGTCGCCGTCTCCGAACTCTACCTCGGCGTGCCTTACCTCTGGGGGGGCAACTCGATCTGGGGCATCGACTGTTCAGGGCTGGTGCAGATCGGCTGCGTCATGGCGGGCCACGCCTGCCCCGGCGACAGCGACCTGCAACAGGCGCACTTTCCGACGGCCCCGACACCGGATCACCAGCGCGGCGATCTGTTGTTCTGGAAAGGGCACGTGGCATGGGTGAGCGATCCCGACACGCTGCTGCACGCCAATGCGCACAGCATGTCCGTGGCCTACGAGCCCATCCGCGACGCCATCGCCCGGATCGAGGCCGCAGGCGACGGGCCGGTCACGAAACACGCGCGCCCGCTGTAGTCAGCGCAGGTCCGCGGCCGTATCCACGTCGCGCAGCATGTCGACACGCGCAATGCGCCAGCCGGGCAGCGTCGCTTCGCTGTCCGCCAGCGCATCTGACGTCGACCAGCGCACGGCCTTGAAAAAACCGCGCGGCAGCCGCGCCGGGTGCCGCACACCCACCAGCCAGTAGCCGCCATCCTCCGACGGACCAAAGACGGCGTCATGCGCTCCAAGGGCGGCAAAGGCCCGTGCCACCTGAGCGCGGCCCACGCCGGGAATATCCGCGCCGATCAGGCAGACCGGACCGCGACACCTGCGCAAGGCCCGCGCCATCCGCGCCCCCAGATCCCCGCCACCCTGCGCAATTCGCGTCAAATCGCCGGGAAACACCCGCGAGGCCACCGCCCCGTCCGGTGCCACGCACAGCACCAGTTCCCAGCGCGGATCACGCAACCGCCGCAGCAGCCGTGCCACCTGGTGCCGGAACCACCAGGTCGCCGCCACCGCGCCGATATCGCGCGCCAGCCGCGTCTTGACCCGACCCGGGCGCGGTTCCTTGACCATGACCAGCAGGACGGGTTTCAGAACACCAGCTCCATGTCGCGATGCGCCACCGCCCCGTCCATGTAGCGGGCACCATAGGCGCGGAACCCCAGCTTTTCGTAGAACCCCAAGGCCTGCTCCTGCGCGCTCAGGTAAACCCGCGCCGCGCCCTCCTTGCGGAAATGGTCGATCCCGTAGCGCACCAGCGCCGCGCCCAGCGACAGCCCCCGATGCGATTTCAACACGCAGATGCGCCCGATCTTGCCGGTTGCGCCATCGCGCAACAACCGCGCCGAGGCCACGGGCGCGCCGCCGTCCCGCACCACCAGTTGCACGGCGCCCGCATCCAACGCGTCCCATTCCTCGGCCTCGGTGAACCCCTGCTCGTCGATGAACACCACCCGCCGGATGTGATGCGCCTCGGACAGGTCCTCCGTCACCTCGACCTTCATGCAAAGTAATCCCGCAGCATCCGCGTATAGATCGCCTTCAACTGCCCGATCTGCTCGACCGAGACCCGCTCGTCCACGGCGTGCATCGTCCGCCCCACCAGCCCGAATTCCACCACCGGGCAGTGATCCTTGACGAACCGCGCGTCCGAGGTGCCGCCCGTGGTGGACAGTTCCGGCACGACGCCCGTCTCCGCCTCGACCGCACGCGCCACCAGCGCGGACAAGTCCCCCGGCGGCGTCAGAAAGCTTTCGCCGGAAATCTTCACCTTCACCTCGGTCACGGTCCCGAACGCGTCATCCACCGACGCCGCCTCGGCCCGCAGCCAGTCGGACAGCGCCGCGCCGGTGTGCAGGTCGTTGAAGCGGATGTTCACGCAGGCGCGCGCCTGCGCCGGGATCACGTTGGTCGCCGGGTTGCCCGTGTCGATGGTCACCACCGCCAGCGTCGAGGCGTCGAAATGGTCCGTCCCCTGATCCAGCTCGTGCGAGGCCAGCCTGTCCATCAGCCGCGCCATCGCCGGAAGCGGGTTCAGCGCGCGGTGCGGATAGGCGGAATGCCCCTGCTTGCCGGTCACCGTGAACCAGGCCGACAGGGACCCGCGCCGCCCGATCTTCATCATCTGGCCCATGTGGTCGGGGCAGGTGGGTTCCCCCACGAGGCAGACCGACATGCGTTCCTGCTGCTCCGACATCCAGTCCAGCAGGGCCACCGTGCCGTCCGTCGCGTCGCCTTCCTCGTCGCCGGTGATGGTCAGGATCACCGCGCCGTCCGGGGGCGTCTCGGTCACGAAATCCACCGCCGCCGCCGCAAAGGCCGCCACGCCGGACTTCATGTCCGTGGTGCCGCGCCCGTACATCATGCCGCCGTCGATCTCGGCCCCGAAGGGATCGTGCTGCCAATCCTCGCGGTTGCCGATCGGCACCACGTCGGTGTGCCCGTTGAAGCCGAAGGTCCGGGGATGCCCCTGCCGCCCCCAGCGCGCGAACAGGTTCGAGGTCTCGCCCCTGTCCACACGCGTGCAGTCGAACCCGGCCCCTTCCAGCAGATCCTGCAACAGAACCAGCGCGCCGCCTTCCTCGGGTGTGACCGAGGGACAGCGGACAAGGCGGGCGGTGAGGTCGACGGGATCGGTCATGGCGGGCTCCATCATGGGCATTTGCGTCTTGGCTATCGTGCCATTGGGCTGATGGCAAACACGTCCACGACCGGGTCAAACGGGCCACAATGCTTAAGGATAGGTTAACACTCGCCTCTGGGCTGTGCTAACCATTGGAAAAAGAAACAATAATACGCCGGGCAGGCATTCCAGAAAACAGATGTCCACCCGCATTGCGGGTAACGGGCGCGCTGTCTGCCACGGTCGAGGCAAACGAGGCAGGCAATGGTTGCTCCATCAGAGCTGCCACTGAACACCAATGCGTCGGCGATGCAGATGGCGCAGACCATCTTTGGCGACGGTGTGACGGTGGTATCGGCAAGCTACACCGGGGACGGGCGGTCCTCCGGCATCTACAGCGACGGGCTGGGCACCATGTCCGGCGTCGCGCCCTCGGACACCGGCGTGATCCTGTCCACGGGTCAGGCCGGGGACATCACCAACTCTGCCGGAACGGGGGGCGGCACGGGCGGTGGCGGCTGGTGGAACTGGTGGAACCCGCCGACCTACACCAATTCGAACCAGGACACGAACACCTCTACCAACACCAGCGGGCCGAACGGCCTGTCGGACTTCAATCAGGCGGCAGGCGCGCAGACCTATGACGCGGCCTTCATCGACGCGAATTTCATCCCCACCGGGGATGTGATGACGATGCAGTTCGTCTTCCTCTCCGAGGAATACCCCGAGTACCAGACCAGCCTCTACCAGGACTTCGTCGGCGTCTGGATCAACGGTGTGCAGGTGGACCTGCAAGTAGGCGACGGCGACGTGGACCCGCGCAACCTGAACGACACGTCGAACGAGAACCTCTTCGTCGACAACATGTCGGACCAGTACAACACCGAGATGGACGGCTTCACCGTCACTATGACCCTGACGATCCCGGTGGTCTCGGGGCAGGTGAACAACATCCGCATCGGCATCGCGGACGTGGTGGATTCGAACTACGACTCCAACCTGATGATTGCCGCGAACTCGGTGCAGACCACTCTGGTGGCGCGCCATGACCAGGTGACGATTGCGCCCGATGGCACGCGCACCGTGGATGTGCTGGCCAATGACGTGAACAACACCGGCGGCACACTGACCATCACCAAGGTCAACGGCCAGACCGTCAGCGTCGGCAGCACGGTGACACTGGCCTCGGGCCAGACCGTGACCGTGAACGCGGACGGGACGCTGACCATCGACGCCGACAGCGACATCGGCGGGTCGAACTTCACCTATACCGTGACCTCCTCGACCGGGGCCACCGACACCGGCTTTGTCACCGTCAACCAGGTGCCCTGCTTCGTCGCGGGCACGATGATCGACACGCCGGACGGCCCGCGCGCCGTGCACATGCTGGAACCGGGCGACCTTGTGAACACCCGCGACCATGGCCCGCAACCGGTGCGCTGGGTCGGGCGGCGCACCGTTCCAGCCAAGGGGGCCTTCGCCCCCGTCCGCATCCGCGCCGGCGCGCTGGGCGATCACGACACGGTCATGGTCTCGCCGCAGCACCGCGTTCTGGTGCAGGACGTGCTCGCCCACCTCATGTTCGAGGAACCCGAGGTTCTGGCCGCCGCGCGCCACCTCGTCAACGATCACTCCATCCGCGTGGTCGAAGGCGGGCGCGTGGATTACGTCCATGTCCTGTTCGACCAACACGAGATCATCACCGCCAACGGCCTGCTGTCCGAAAGCTTCCTCCCCGGCCCCGAGATCACCAATATCTTTGCCGAGGAAACGCTGAGCGAGATCACCGCGCTCTTCCCGGAACTGGACGCCGCAACCGGGGAGGGCTACGGTCCTCCTGCACGTCGCGTCCTCAAAGGCTATGAAGCGGCGGCAATAAGGGGCCGGGCGGCATGAGCTGGATTGCACTATCGGGACAAGGTCTCGCCTGGGTCTGCCCGGAGCGTTTCGGCACGACCGCTGCCAGCCGCGACATCCTGATGCCGCGCGGCTCCATCGTGATCGAGACCCGGATCTCCCCCGAGGACCGCCCCCAGACCCTGCTGGCCTACGAACGCGGCCACCCGTGGAAAGGCTCGTTCTCCGTCCGCGCCGTCCCCGGCGGCGGCATCGTGCTGGTCATGAGCCAGGGCGAAGACGTCTTCCACACCGTCCTCCAGCACCGCCACGACAGTCGCACCGACGTGCTGCGCGTGACCTTCCACTGGGACAGCGAGGCGCGCTATGGCCGCATCACGGTCGAACGCCCGGAATCCGACGCCGTGGTGTCACAGGACACGCCGCCCCCGCCGCCCATGCTGCTCGAGGACATCTACACGCTGGTCCGCCGCCCGCAGCTGATCGAAAAGGACGAAGACGTGCTGTTCTTCGCCGTCTCGGACGAGATCGAGCCGGTGGGCCCCATGCCCTCGCTCGTCGGGCAGGTGCCGGTGCTGACTCCGGACGGCTACAAACCCGTCAGCAGCCTGACCACCGGCGATACGGTGGTGACCCGCAACCACGGCATCGTGCCGGTGCTGGCGCGGGTGACCCGCCGCGTGCCCGCGCTGGGCACGTTCCAGCCGGTGCGCCTGCGTGCGCCCTACTTCGGCCTGCGCCGCGACCTCGTGGTCGCCCCCTATCAACGGCTGGTGATCGGCGGGTCCGAAGTGGAATACCTCTTTGGCCGCGAGGCGGTGCTGATCCCCGCCATCAGCCTGGTGAACGGCTTTGCCGCTGTCTACGAACAGGGCGTGCAGATGGTGCGCTACCATCAGCTGCTCCTGCCGGGGCATGAACCGGTGATCTCTGCCGAGGCCGAACTGGAAACGCTCTACGTCGGACGCCTGCGCCGCAACCGCGCGCAAATCAGCCGCACGCTGCTGTCCGACGTTCCCGCCAGCCTGATCCCCGAACACGCCCGCGCCGGTCTGAAGGTGCTTGGGTCGTTCGAGGCCATCACGCTGGCCGAAGCCCGCGCCGCCTGATCCGGCGACCAACCTGACCGCAGCGCCACCGGCCCCGAATTTTCGCAGAAAATTCGTGCCCGCCCGGCACGTCCGTCAGTCGAAGAATGGCGAGACCTGCGCCACGATCACCGCGTTCTCGGCGAGCGCGCGGTCCATCAGTTCCGCCTCGTCGTCGTCGATCTCGTGGCCCTGCGCCTCGCGCTCGTCGCGGGTGCCGTAGCCGGTCACATCCAGCGGAGCCATGTCGGCCTGCTTCAGGATCGCAACCGTTTCGCGCACGGCCTCGGCCTCGTCCACGCCCGAGGCATAGCACATCAGCGCCGCGCCTGTGGCGTCCTTTGGCAGACCATCGCCCGCCTTGCGGCCGACCTCGACCAAAAGCGTGTAAACCTGCTGTATGCGCGTCTTCTTTTCCATGCGCCGCGCATGAGGCCCGCCGCACCGTTTGTCAAGAACCGCCAGTGCGCCGGCGCGGCAAGGCTGTTGCGCGGAACGCAACATTTTGTCCCTGTCCCGCCGCATTTACGCCAAGGAAACTTGCGAACCGTTAACCTGACAACGATTAAATGAGCGCTGAACCAGAATGGACGTTCCGCTTCAATACCAGATACTGACCCTGTCGCTGATCCCCGACACGCTGCTGTCGGCGGATTACAACCTGTTTCTGAACGGTCTCTCCGCGGTTCAGCCCGCGGCGCTGCTCAGCGACGACACCGGCATCCTCTATGTCGGTGAACAGGTCACCATGGGCAGCCGCACTGTCGAGATCCTCGGCTCCGGCACGGCGCAGCCCGGCGTGCAGATCCTCTCGCTCGTGGTGCCGCTCGGGACCGCCGTCGACGTGGTCTACATGCGCGACGTGGACACCGGTGAGCTGATCCTCAGCTACCCCGAGGGGCCGCCCAACCTTTTGTCTGCCGTGGCTCTGGTCCTGACCATCGAGCCCGAAGGCTACAACCTCAACACCAACGCGCCGGTCTGCTTCTGCAAGGGCACCCGTCTGGCCACCGCCACGGGCCCCGTGCGCGTGGAAAAGCTGCGCCCCGGCGACAGGCTGCTGGACTGGAGCGGTACGCCGGTCACCGTCCTCGCCTGCATCTCGACCCACTACCCGGCGCCGCCCGCCGACTGGCGCCCCATCGTGATCGACCCGGACGCCTTCGGGCCGGGCTTTCCCGAACGCCGCCTCCGCATCTCGCCGCAGCATCGGCTTTGTATGCCGGGCATTGACCCGGTCAGCTTGCCGATCCTCGGTCCGGCCAAGGGTTTCACCAGCCTGCCGCGCATCCGCCAGCGCGGCAACGGCCAGCCCGTGACCTACTACCACATCGTGACCGAGCGCCACGCCCTGCTGTGCAGCGAAGGCCTCCCCTCGGAATCGCTCCTCCTTGCCCGCAACACCCTGCGCCTGCTGCAACCCGAGACGCGGTTCAAGCTGCTCAAGGCCCTCCGCCTGACCGAGGACAGCTACACCTCCCATCCCGCCGCCACCCCCTGCGGGACGCTCCTGTCCATGCGTGATACCCGCAAGCTGGCCGAGGCATGGTCCGTCCAGAACCGCCTGACACCGCAGCCCGCATGGCCCGCGCGTCCCGGCCCCAGGCTGCGCCTCGTCGCCTGAGCGTGGGCCTGAACTCGGATCCGGGCCTGACGCGCAAACGCAAAAGGGCGGCCCCGCAGGACCGCCCCCCGTTCCGGACAACCGGAAAAATCAGTCGCGCAGCAGCTCGTTGATGCCGGTCTTCGACCGCGTCTTCTCGTCGACGCGCTTCACGATCACGGCGCAGTACAGGTTGATGCCGTTCTTCGACGGCATCGACCCCGCCACGACCACCGAGTAGGGCGGCACTTCGCCGTACATCACTTCGCCGGTCTCGCGGTCGACGATCTTGGTCGACTTGCCGATGAACACGCCCATGCCCAGCACCGAGCCCTCGCGCACGATGCAGCCCTCGACCACCTCGGAGCGTGCCCCGATAAAGCAGTTGTCCTCGATGATGGTCGGACCGGCCTGCATCGGCTCCAGCACGCCACCGATGCCGACGCCGCCCGACAGGTGCACGTTCTTTCCGATCTGCGCGCAGGACCCGACGGTCGCCCATGTGTCCACCATGGTGCCCTCGTCCACATGCGCGCCGAGGTTCACGAAGGACGGCATCAGCACCACGCCCGGCGCGATATAGGCGGACTTGCGCACGACGCAGTTCGGCACGGCGCGGAAGCCCGCGGCCTTCCACTGGTCGGCGCCCCAGCCCTTGAACTTCGAATCGACCTTGTCCCACCAGCCAGCGCCCTGCGGGCCGCCGTCATGCACTTCCATGTCCTTGATGCGGAAGCCCAGCAGCACGGCCTTCTTGGCCCACTGGTTCACGTGCCAGTCACCGCTGTCCTGCTTCTCGGCGACGCGCAAGCTGCCGGAATCCAGCGCATTCAGCGTGGCCTCGATGGCCTCGCGGGCTTCGCCGGTAGTGGCGGACGTGATGGTATCGCGCGCCTCCCAGGCGGCTTCGATGGCGGCTTCGAGCTGAGCGTTGGACATTTCTGCCTCCCGTTTTCGGTAATAATGTTGCGCAGGCTTAGACACCAAAGCCGCCGATTGCGCAATCTCCCCTGACTGCGTCCTTTCGGATCAGTCCCCTTCCGTTTGCCCCCCGCCTTGCCCGCCACCTTGCGCGCCGCCGTCTTCCTCCGCGCGGGCCCGCTCCTGCTCCAGCCATAGCTGCCGCAAGGCCTTCTGCCGCTCGTGTTCCTTCCTGATTCCCTCGTTGATGGCCTTGCGCAGGGAGGCGAGGCTGTCCTGATGCCCGCGCACCAGCGCCTTTGTCTTGTCCGAGAGGGGCACGCGCCCGGACACCGACCGCTCCTCGAAGAGCAAGTCCACCGGGTCGCCGGAACAGGTGCCAAGCACCGAGGAAAACAGCCGGAACGCAATCGGCACCTGGAACCATCCCTGCGCCTGTTCGCCATGGCCGGTGATGGTGGCCGACCAGCGGATGTAGCGCTCGATCACGAAAAGATCGACCCGGCGGCCATGGGCGATGTTGTCGACGAGCTTGTCGTAGGGGATGATGGCCACGAGGGGTGCAACCGCCGCGTCCAGCGCCTTGCGCAGCGCGTCGTCGTCCGCCACGCCCAGCGCCCGCAGCGCGGCGGCCTTGTTCTCCGCGCCATGGGCCTTGCTGAATGTCATGACGCCGGGCGGCGCGCTCTTTCCCATGTCAAACACCAGATCGGCGTTGACCGCCCACCTGTCCCGTCTTGGATCAGGCCAACCGGCATTGATGCTGCAATCCCATCGGTACAGCCGGATCGGGTCCGCGCTGAAGTCCCCCCGGTTGAGCGCAAAGAACCCATCGTAGTCTTCGTCCATTGCGGTCAGGTGCAGCGTGCCGGTGTTGACCTTCAGTTCCATGGATGTCCTCGCTTTCCCTAGGGTCATGCTGCCCCGACCCGTCCTGCCGGATCAACCCCTCGACACGGCGGCCGCCTGCGCATCGGGCAACAGCCCGCTTTTCATGCAGTCGCGGCGTTGCCGTGTCTGGTCCTCGTTCAGGGAAAGCTATACTTCTGGGGATAAGATGATTTTGCGCCGCTTCGGCGCGCCGCTTTTCCCAGGAGGGATGGAATGAAAGACGATCGCCGCAGCCCGCTCCGCGATGCCGGCACCGATATCGACACCGCGCGCAGCGTTCCCGAAACGCCGCAGTCGATGTCGCCCAGCTACCGCCTTGCCTTTGCGGATGAGACCTTTCTGGCCAAGGACGAACTGCGGCCGGTCCGCCTGCAACTCGAACTGCTGAAGTACGAGATGCTGATGGACGAACACCAGATCGACTCGACGGTGGTGTTGTTCGGCGGCGCGCGCATTCCCTCGCCCGAGGAAAAGCACACCGCGCGCACCCAGACCCTCGCCGACCTGTCGCACTTCTACGAGGAAGCCCGCACATTCGCCCGCGTCATGACGCGCAAGGCCAAGGAGACGGGGAACCGCCATTGGGTCATCGCCACCGGCGGCGGCCCCGGCGTGATGGAAGCGGGCAACCGTGGCGCCGACGAGGAAGGCGGGATTTCCATCGGCCTGAACATCGTGCTGCCGCACGAGCAGGCGCCGAACCTCTACGTGACACCGGACCTTGCGTTCAATTTCCACTACTTCGCCATCCGCAAGATGCACTTCCTGATGCGCTCGCGCGCGGTCTGCGTCTTTCCGGGCGGTTTCGGCACGCTGGACGAGATGTTCGAGGCGCTGACCCTGATCCAGACGGGCCGGATGCGCCCTGTGCCCTTCCTGCTGTTCGGCAAGGACTTCTGGAACAAGATCATCAACTGGGAGGCGCTGGCCGACGCCGGCACCATCAGCGAGGATGATCTGGACCTGTTCAGCTTCGTCGACACCGCCGAAGAGGCCGCGGCCATCATCGACGCCTGGGTGGAGCAGCCCCGCCGGGGTGAAATTCCGGGTCGCTGAAAAGCCGCCTTCACAGGGCGGGCCCGGAACATCCGGGCCTGCTGTGCCCTGCGTTTCTGCCCAGCGTTCGTCCCGCCCGCCCCGAATTTTCGTGGAAAATTCGTTCCACCGCCCGGACCTGCGCGCATCCCCGGACCACGCGGACGCTGGATGCCGCGTGCCGCAGCCGATCTCGGGCAGGGCCACCGCGTGTGCAGATCACCGTGACGCTGTTGCACGGCGTGTGTTGCAAAACGTCATGGTCCGCAGATCGCAAACCCGGAGCCAGAACCGTGTTCGACCCAAGACCGGGCTCCTGACGACAGACAGAGCAAAACCTTCCGCAAAAGAACGGGTGTTGGAAGGTTTCGACGCGATGTGACCCCGCCTTGTGTTCTGAGCACAATCCCCCCCGGCGACGCTTCGCCAGCGGCACGCCCGTGCAGCGTCTGCCTCATCCTGCGCCATGCCGTCGCTATAGCGTCAGGCCAGACATGCCGAATGGCTTCAGGGCCGTGCGACCTGGGGATTGCTTTGCCCGTCCTTGGGCGTCGCGGCCCGGGGCGCTTGTGAGGGGGCCGCTTCGACCCACCGCGCCACGACAGCACGCGCCGCAACGACGTCCCGCGCCTCCAGAGCGCTGCGCAGATCCTTCAGCGCCGTGGCCACCTCGAACTCCGACAAAGCCTTTTCCTCGGCCCGCCTGATCTTTGGATGTGGCGTCGTCACCATGTCCGCCGAGATCAGCAACTCCTCGTGCAGTTTCTCCCCCGGTCGCAGCCCGGTGATCCGCACCTCGATGTCGCCGTCGGGCTCATCCTCGGAACGCACCGTGTAGCCCGCTCCCTCGATCATCTGCCGCGCGATCCGCAGGATCGGCACCGGCTTGCCCATGTCGAGCACGAACACATCCCCGCCGCGCGCGAACGATCCGGTTGCCAGTACCAGGCGGGCCGCCTCTGGGATGGTCATGAAATACCGCGTTACATCGGGATGGGTCAGCGTGACAGGTCCGCCCCGTGCGATCTGCTCCTCGAACAGCGGGATGACCGAGCCGCTGGACCCCAGCACATTGCCGAAGCGCACCATGGAAAACCGCGTTCCCGGTGTGCGCGCCGCAAGGTCCTGCACGACCAGTTCCGCCAGCCGCTTCGATGCTCCCATGACATTGGTGGGGCGCACCGCCTTGTCGCTCGACACAAGGATGAATCGTTCGACCCCGCAGCGCCGCGCCGCCTCGGCCAGGACCTTGGTGCCCAGCACGTTGTTGCGCAGCCCGGCCAGCGGATTGTCCTCCACCAGGGGCACATGCTTGTAGGCGGCGGCGTGCAGCACCACGTCGACACGATTGTCCTGCAGCACCTCGGTCATCAGGGCATCGTCCAGCACCGACCCCAGAACCGCCGTCAGGGGCACGGAAGCCCCCAGCGCCCGCAACTCCTTCTCGACCGCGTAAAGCGCCAGTTCCGAATGATCCACCAGCACGAGGCGCTCTGGCCGACATGCCATCAACTGTCGGCACAATTCGGACCCGATGGACCCGCCCGCACCGGACACGAGGATGCGCCGCCCGCGATAGGTGTGGCTGACCCCGGGCAGTTCCTGTTCCAGCCGGGATCGGCCCAGCAGATCCGGGATCGGCACAGGGGACATTTGCGCCTGCAGGGCGCGGTCTCCCAGCAGCTCGGCAAAGGAGGGCAGGGCGTGCACTTCGGCCCCGACATTGCGCAGCCGGTGCCGCATCCGCGCCAGGTCCGCCGCCGTCAGCGAAGGCATCGCCAGCACGACCCGATCCACGCGCCGGTCCGTAACCAGTTGCGCGATCCGCGACGGCGCATGCACGCGCAGGCCGCCGATCACCTGGCTCTGCACCGTCGGGTTGTCATCGACGAACGCCACCGCCCGGATCGCCTGCCCGTGGCGCAGCGCCGCTGCCAGCTGCTGTCCCGTTGTGCCTGCCCCGTAGATCAGAACGCGCAGGACCTCCGGTCCACTTTGATAGATCACCTGCGTCAGGTGTCGCAGCACCACGCGCCACCCGGCGGACAGGAACAGCACCAGCAGAGAGAATAACACATGCGTGCCCAGCGGCAGCGGATGATGCAGCGACGGCGCCAGCAGCATGTCCAGAACGCCAAGCCCAAAGGCATAAATCACCGTCCGCGTCACGCCGCGCATTTCGTAGGCGTTGAGCTTGATCCGGGTCAGCCCCATGACCCAGCCGACAACGGCGCCCGCGCCGGCCAGTACCGTGCCCAGCGGCCAGAGCGCAGCCATCGAATCCACCGCCAGCGGATCCGACAACGGGATAGCCACCAGCAACGCCCCCAGCACCGCCAGCGCGTCGAGCATGACAAAGGCCGTGTGCTTTTGCGAACGGGACAGGCCGGTCACCAGCCGGTACAGCATTCTTCCTTCCCCCATGTCGAGGGGCCCGCGAGGGCCCGGCAACACGCGCCACCTGCGCCGTTGTCATCGTCCAGCTCGTCGCGCAGCCTGCGTGACATCGCTGACGATACCGACTCCGGGGTTAAAGGTGATTTAACCGCTGAACGACATGCCGGGGCCTCAGTCGATCAGGCGGGGATAGACCTCGATTCCGTCGCCATCTCCGCTGTTCTCGGGGCGGTTATGGGGGTCGGGCAAGACCCCCAAGGACATGGCCAGCGCCGCCAGTTCGGCCCGGTTCGATGCCCCTGTCTTCTGGATCAGCGCGTTCAGCCGCTGCCGCACAGCCGATATGGTGATTCCCAGCGTCTTCGCGATCTGCTTGTCCAGGTAGCCCGCGCCGATCATCTCCAGCAGTTCACGCTGTTTCTCGGTGACGCCTTTACGTTCAAAGAATTCCTCGGAAAAATGCTGCAAATACCGCTGATGTCCCGCCCAGGCCGCTACGGTCAGCGTCCAGGCCTCGCGCTCCAGGATCTCCAGCAGGCCCGCGCGGTCATGGTTCCCTATGAAGGAAATCATCGCGGCCGAAGGCGGGGCCGTCTGCCGCAAGGGAATGGAAATCCCCGCCCGCATTCCGCGCGCCGCCGCCGCCTCCAGCACGGCCATGCGCTCGGGTGGCAGGCTGGGATAATCCTCCGCGAATTCCAGCCCGATGCAGATCGGGGTCAGGTGATGCAGCCCGTGCACCCGGAAATACGACCCCCGGCACAGGTTCGGATCCTGATTGGTCTCGTGCAGCCAGGAGGCGTCGTAGGAGGTGCGCACGAACAGCGTCCGCTTCCAGTGCCGCCAGTCGCTGGCCGAGATGAAGTCGATGTAGGGCAGACCCGCCGTCCGCCCCAGTTCCATCATCAGGTCCCAGACCTCCGCCGAGGACTGCGTGGTTTCCAGCGCGCGCAGGAACCGCTGACCCCGGGGCGGAAAGAAATCTTCCGCCGGGATCGGGGGTCGGGAATATGCCGGCTCAGACGGCGGTCTCATCTTCGAGGTGCAGCTTTATGTCGATCAGCACCTTCTGGATCGCCAGCGTCTCCTTCAGCAGCCGCTTCGCCTCGTTGGCCGAGATCACGCCATCGTCGATCGACTGGTGATATTCCGCCATCAGCATCCCGAACCGCTGCGACAGGGCGATCACGTCACTGTTCACCCCGCCTTCCTTGCGGGAATTGCGACGTTCCTGGTCGAAATGCAGCGTGATCCCCTTCAGCTCCGCCAGGGCCGAGGTCACATGCGGGTAGCTCGCCGCCTCTTCCAGCGCGGCCACCGTGTCGATCGGCATGAAGCGGTCGGCGTGCTCGTCATAGTCCGAATAATAGCGCCCCAGAGTCGCCTTCGACTTGCCCGTCAAGGCGCAGGCGGCTTCAACACCCACGTCCTTGACGAGGGCTTCGGTGTGCTTTTTCAGATAGCGCGCAACGCTGGACATTCTTGCCTCTTGTGACTTCTGACCGGGAACGGGGGAACCTTGCTACTCCTTTCCCATTAACCTCAGAACTTGGAAAAGTCATTGATAAATCAACCCTGACACAGGTCGGGGCAGCTTCCGGGGTGGGACACCTCGCCGGGGGTGGGCGGCGCGGTTGACATATCCCCAAAGCGTAACCATTGATGCGCCGCTTCCAGTTCACGCGGGCCGGGGCAAGCCCCGCCTCGGGACGAGTTTCCCCGAGGCCCCCGGCCCGTGCTTTATCCGGTGCCTTTCCCGGCTTGCGGCGTCTTGCCACCGCCGCCGCGCTGGCGCAAAAGCGCGGTATGGCCAAGCTGCATTTCCACTACTCCACCATGAACGCGGGCAAGTCGACGCTGCTCTTGCAGGCCGCGCACAATTACAACGAACGCGGGATGGACACCTACCTGCTGATCGCCGCCTTCGACGATCGCGCGGGCAAGGGGCGGATCGGCTCCCGCATCGGTCTCTCGCGCGAGGCGGATGTCTTCGGCGACCAGACCGATCTTTATGACATGATCCGGAACCGGCTGGACCGTGGGCCGGTGGCCTGCGTCTTTGTCGACGAAGCGCATTTCATGACCCGCGATCACGTCTGGCAACTGGCCCGCGCCGTCGATGACCTCGGTGTGCCGGTCATGGCCTACGGCCTGCGCGTCGATTTCCGGGGCGAGCTCTTCCCCGGCTCCGCCGCGCTTCTGGCCATCGCCGACGTCATGCGCGAAGTCCGCACCATCTGTCATTGCGGGCGCAATGCGACGATGGTCATCCGCTGCGGACCCGACGGCAAGGCGCTGCTTGACGGGGCACAGATCCTTGTCGGCGGCAACGAGACCTACGTTTCCCTTTGCCGCAAGCACTGGCGCGAGGAAGTCGGGCAATGAAGGCCGCGCGATAATGGGCGGCTTTCAGGCGTTTTCCACCGGCGTCGTCGTCGCCATCGTCGGCTTCTTCTCCTCCTTCCCGATCTTCCTTGCCGGGGTCGAGGCGATGGGGGCAACCCCGGCGCAGGCCTCCTCGGCGCTGATGGCAGGGGGCCTCGCCATGGCGGCCTCCGGCATCCTGCTCGCTTTCTGGACGAAAACCCCCGCTTCCTGCGCATGGTCCACACCGGGTGCGGCGCTTCTGGCCGGGTCCGCAGCGGCGACCGAAGGCTTCTCCGGCGCGGTCGGGGCCTTCCTCATCGCGGGCGCCTTGACCGTCGTCGCGGGCTTCTGGAAACCGCTGGTCCGCCTCGCCCAATCCATCCCCGGCCCGATCACGCTGGGGATGCTGGCCGGCGTGCTGCTGCCGATCTGCCTGACGCCCTTCCGCGCGCTGGCCGACGTGCCGTGGACAGCGGCCCCGATCCTGCTGACATGGTTCGCCGTCTCCCGCATCTCGCGTCTGTTCGCCGTGCCCGCCACCGTGCTCACCACCCTCGCGCTGGTGCTCTGGCACAACGGCACGCTGCCCATGCCCGACCACATCCTGACCCAGCCCGTCTGGGTCACGCCGACCTTCTCGCTCCCGGCGCTGATCGGCCTCGCCGTGCCCCTTTTCATCGTCACCATGGCGACCCAGAACATCCCCGGCGTCGCGGTGCTGAAGGCCAACGGCTTCACGCCCCCACCCGGCCCGATGTTCGTCACCGTCGGCGCGGCCTCGATCCTCACCGCGCCCTTCGGCGCCATCGCCACCAACCTCGCCGCCATCACCGCCGCCATGTGCTCCGACGAACACGCGCACCGAGACCCGGCCCAACGCTACTGGGCCGCCGTCTGGGCGGGGGTCTTCTACGCGCTGTTCAGCATCTTTGCCGCTGTCGTGACCTTTGTCGCCGCCTCCGCCCCGCCCATGGCCATGGCCGCGCTGGCAGGCGTCGCGCTGATCCCGGTCTTCATCAACTCCGCCACCACGGCGCTGAAGGACGACGCCACCCGAGAGGCCGCCGCGCTGACCTTCGTCCTCACCGCCTCGGGCCTGACCCTGTTCGGCATCGGCTCGGCGGTCTGGGGCCTTCTGGCAGGCTGCCTCGTCCACCTCCTGACGCTCTGGAGGCGCAAGTGATCCGCCGCGCCACGCCCGCCGACGCCACGCGCATCCGCGCCATCACCGAGTCCGCCTATTCGAAATACATTCCCCGCATCGGTCGCCGCCCCGCGCCGATGGACGTGGATGTTGACGCGCAGATCGCCGAGGGGCTGCTGTGGGTCTGGGACGCGGGCGGCATTCTTGGGGCCGTCGTCTTCTATCCCGAAGGGGAGGCCATGCATCTCAACGCCCTCGCCGTCGCCCCCGAGGCGACCGGTCAGGGCCTGGGCCGCAAACTGATCGCCTTCGTGGAATCCGAGGCCCGCCGCGCCGGACTGTCCAAGGTCGCCCTCTATACGAATGCAAAAATGACCGAGAACCTCGCCATGTATCCTTACCTCGGCTTTACCGAGATTAACCGCCGGACCGAGGATGGTTTCGACCGGGTCTTCTACGAGAAACCTGTCTGAACGGTTCCTTACCACCCCAGCACCGCGTTAACTGCTGCGCTGCAGCGCAGGATGCCGCACTGCGATACACATGGAATGCGCATGGTTTCCGCATGGTTTCTGCATCCTCGGCACATGGCCGAAACCGCCGTTAACCGAATGGTTTACGCCCGCTGAACCAGCACCGATCCGACCGAATATCCCGCGCCAAACGAACAGATCACACCCCGGTCCCCCGGTGCCAGATCGTCCGAATGCTTCGAAAACGCGATGATCGACCCGGCCGAAGACGTGTTGGCATAATCCTGCAAGATATTGGGTTGCTCACCCTCCTTGGGCACGCGCCCCAGCACCTTCTTCCCGATGAAATCGTTCATCGTCTTGTTCGCCTGATGCAGCCAGAGCCGCTTCAGCCCCTCCGCCTCCCAGCCCGCATCCGCCATATGTTCGAGGATATGCGCCGAGACCATCGGCAGCACTTCCTTGAACACCTTTCGCCCGTTCTGCATGAACTGCATGTCGCGGCGGTCCTCCATCTGGTCATGGGTCCGCCGCAGAAAACCGTTGTTGTTCCGAATGTTATTCGAAAACTGCGTGGCGCAACGGGTCGACAGGATGTCAAAACGCGCGCCCTTGGCGTCCGTCGTCCGCTCCAGCACCAGCGCCGTGCAGACGTCGCCAAAGATGAAGTGGCAGTCCCGGTCCCGCCATTCCAGATGGCCCGAGCAGATCTCCGGGCAGACCACCAGCGCGCGGCGCACCGACCCCGACCGGATCATGTCCGCCGCCGCCTGCAGGCCAAAAGTCGCCGACGAACAGGCCACGTTCATGTCGAACCCGAACCCGCCGCAGCCCAGAAGCTGCTGGATCTCGATCGCCACCGCCGGATAGGCCCGTTCATGGTTGCTCGCGGCACAGATCACGAGGTCGATTTCCGACGCATCCACCCCCGCCATCTTCAGCGCCTTGCCGCAGGCATCCACCGCCATCTCGGCCATGTAGCCGGGGGCATCATCCGCGCGCCCCGGCAAACGCGGGAACATCCGCGCCGGGTCCAGAACCCCTTCTTTATCCAGCACAAAACGCTGCTCGATCCCCGAGGCGGCAAAGATGAAATCGGACGAGGAATGCGCCATCGGCTCCAGATCGCCCGCCGCGATTTCCGCCGCGCGCTCGCTGTTCCAACTGTCCGCATAAGCGTTGAACGCCACGACCAGCTCGTCATTGGTGATGACCTGCGAGGGGGTGAACACACCGTGGCCGGTGATGGCGGGCTGAAACATGGGGTCCTCCTGCGTTGCCGGCCAGAATCGCCAAGCCGCGCCCCAAGTCAACCCAAGGCGTTGCGGAACCCCACGCCCCGCCCTGCGTTTTCTACCGGAAAGGGAACCGCACAGGAGGCACACATGAACCGCTTATCCCACTACATCGCCCATATGGCCGGGGCCTGCATCGCGGGCGCTGCGCTGGTCACGTTCTTCATCTTTGGCTGGTACTCCTGGTGGGCCTTTGCCACCGCCGGTGTGATCGGTCTCGTGCTGGCGTTTCCGGTCGGAAAACTGATCTCGCGCTGGATCAAGAAAAGCGATCCGACATGGAACTTCCACCGCAACGCGCCGATCCGCTCCGATACGGTGCAGAATCCGGTTAACGGCGCGACGGTGCGTTAACTCCCTAGCAACGCCGCGATTAACCGGACCTATACGAAGGTTAACGTCGCAACGGACGATGTGGGCGCCTCAACACAGGCGCCCGCCGTCCTCAACCGGATGGTCCGGGCGCACCAGGGTCACGTTCCCATCGGCGTCATGCACCCCCAGAACCAGCACTTCGGACATGAATTTGCCGATCTGCCGGGGCGGGAAATTCACCACCGCCATGACCTGCGTGCCGACCAACGCCTCGGGCGTGTAGTGCTGCGTGATCTGCGCCGATGACTTGCGCTCTCCGATGCCGGGACCAAAGTCGATCCACAGCTTGATCGCCGGTTTGCGCGCCTCGGGAAACGGCTCCGCGCGCAGCACCGTCCCGGCGCGAATGTCGACCTTCAGAAAGTCGTCAAAGCTGATCTCAGCCATTCGCCAATTCCCGCGAGCGATCCGCAGCCGCCTTCACCGTGGCAGCCATCAGGGGTGGCAAGCCACTGTTGTCATTCATCAAAACCTCCAGCCCCGCCTGCGTCGTCCCGTTGGGCGAGGTCACGTTGCGCCGCAACTGCGCCGGGTCCTCGGCGGCTTGCATCGCCAGCGCACCGGCACCGGCCACGGTCGCCTTGGCCAGCGCCATGGCCAACTCGGGCGCCAAACCCTGCGCCTCACCCGCCGCCGCCATGCATTCGATCATATGGAACACGTAGGCCGGCCCGGACCCCGACAGACCCGTCACTGCATCCATTTGCCCCTCGTCCTCCAGCCGCACGACCTGACCCACGGCGGACAAAAGCGCATCCGCCAGATCGAGGTCAGATGCCGACGCCCGCGCGTTCCCGATCACCGCCGTGATCCCCTGACCGACCGCCGCCGGGGTGTTCGGCATGGCCCGGATGATCGGCGTCCGATCGCCAAGCATCTCTTCATATGTCTTGATCGCAATCCCCGCCGCCACCGACAGGAACAGCGTCGCCCCTTTGCCCATCGCCTTCAGCGCGGGCAGCGCCTCGGCCATCATCTGCGGCTTGACCGCGATCAGCACAATTGCCGGATCGGCAGGCAATTCCTCATTGATGTGAACGCCTTGACCCTTCAGCCAGTCGGACGGAAACGGGTCCTGCACCCAGACCGACCCGGCAGGCAGACCACGCGACAGCCACCCCTCCAGCATGGCCGACCCCATCTTGCCGCAACCCAGCAGCACAAGGCCCTTTTGGGCGAGAATTCCGTCTTCCATGGGAGCACTCCGCGTCTGATCCACCCGCAAGAGGTAGCGCGAGAGCAGGGGGCGGTTCAATCCGTGACCACAGTTTTGACTCATCGCAAAGCGCACCGGGCAGGAACGTGATCCGATAGGGCCACGCCCCGTCCGTAGGCAAGGGGAGTCCCCAATGGCCGACATATCCCATCCGCACAATCGCCCAGCCTGGCACTGGCACCTCGGCGTGGCCGGGGGGCTGGCGCTGTGGTGGCTGGCCTACAAGCAATTGATTCCGCTGTCCGAATGGATCGCGGGCCTGTTCCCGGTGGACCGCCACAGTCATACCGGAGAGGCCATCGCCTTCTTCTTTTACGACGTGCCGAAGGTCATGATGCTGCTCGCACTCATCGTGTTCCTGATGGGCGTGGTGCGCAGCTTCTTCTCGCCGGAAAAGACCCGCGCCGTGCTGTCGGGCCGCGCCGAGGGGCTGGGCAATGTCATGGCCGCGGGCCTCGGCGTGCTGACGCCGTTCTGTTCCTGCTCGGCGGTGCCGCTGTTCATCGGTTTCGTGTCGGCGGGCATTCCGCTGGGGGTCACCTTCTCCTTCCTGATCTCGGCGCCCATGGTAAACGAGGTCGCGCTCGTTTTACTTTTCGGCCTCGTCGGCTGGCAGGTGGCGCTCACCTACCTTGCGTTTGGCCTGAGCATCGCAGTCATCGCGGGTTGGGTCATGGGCAGGCTGCGCCTCGAAGGCTGGCTTCAGGACTGGGTCCGCGACATTCAGGCGGGCAGCACCCAGATCCCGGACGAAGCCCTCACCATGCCCGACCGCTACCGCCAGGGGATTGAGTCCGTTCGGGAAATCTTTGGCAAGGTCTGGACGTGGATCATCCTCGGCATCGCCCTTGGCGCATTGATCCATGGCTATGTCCCCGAGGATATCATGGTCCGCATCATGGGGGCCGAGGCATGGTGGTCCGTCCCCGTCGCCGTCCTGATGGGCATTCCCATGTACACCAACGCCGCGGGCGTCATCCCCATCGTCGAGGCTCTGATCGGCAAAGGCGCGGCGCTGGGAACGGTCCTGGCCTTCATGATGAGCGTCATCGCCCTTTCGCTGCCCGAGATGATCATCCTCAAACAGGTGCTGAAACTGCGGCTGATCCTCGTGTTCATCGCCGTGGTCGCCAGCGGCATCCTTGCCGTGGGCTACCTGTTCAACCTTTTGTTCTGAAAGGACATGTCATGAAAACCGTCAAGGTCTACGGCCCTGGCTGTAAGCGTTGCGAAACCACCGAAGGCATGGTCCGCGACGCAGCCCGAAGGATCGGGCTGGACGTCTCCATCGAAAAGGTCACCGACCCGCGCGAGATTGCGATGGCAGGCGTCATGTCCACGCCCGGCATCACCGTCGACGGCAAGCTGGTCCACGCCGGGGGCCTCCCCGACGCGGGCAGGCTGGACGGCTGGCTGGCCGCCTAGCGCGGCCCGTATAGCGCGTCCATGGGCGCGGTCAGAACCACGGTCAGCCCGGTCTCGCCATAGTCGAGGTCCACGGTGCTGCCCGGCGCGACGCCCATGGCCACCAATTGCGACCCGAACCCCTTCTGCTCCGGCGCCACAGCGGCGGGGCCGCCGGTCTCCCGCCAGACGATGCGCAAACGCGCCACGCCATCCACGTCGATCCTGTCCCAGGACACCGCGATCCGCCCGTCCTGCGCGGTCAGCGCGCCGTATTTCAGCGCATTTGTACCCAATTCGTGCAGAACCATGGTCAGGCTCAGCGCCGGCTGCGCGTCGATCTCGACGTCCGGGCCGGACAGGTCCATGCGTTCGCGCGCCCCGATTTCTCCGGCCACGGTTTCCGCGATCTCGATGACATGCGCCGCCTGCCAGTCCTTGCGCATCAGGATGTCATTGGCGGCGCTCATGGCGCGCAGTCGCCCGATCAGCGCATCCACCGGCCCCTTGTCCGGCACCCGCCGCAGCGTCTGCGAGGTGATGGCGAGGATCATGGCAAAGAGGTTCTTTACCCTGTGGTTCAGCTCACGGCTCAGCAGCCGCTGCTGCTCCGCATCGGCTTTCAGCGCCTCGGTATCGCGGTGGCGGCGGGTGATGTTCTGCATCACGATCAACAGGCGCGGTGCGCCGGGCAGGCGTGTGATCGCCATCTCCAGCACCTTGACCTGCGGGCCCGAAGCGCGCTCGAACCGCATCGGCACGCCGGTGTCCAGCACGCGGTCGTAATCGTCGTACCAATCCTCGATCTCGTCGGGAAAGTTCTCGCGGATGGTCTGGCCTGTCAGATCCTCGATTCCGAACATCTCGCGCATGGCCTTGTTCACGGCGAGATAGCGATAGTCCCGCAGACCGTCCGCGCGTTGGGGCAGTCGGGCGATGATGCAGGCGGCGGCGTCCAGATGGTCAAAGACGTCTTCGATACCGCCATCCAACGGCCCCAAAGGCCCTGTGGGAGTTGCATCATCATGCATGCGTTGCGCCCTTTCCTTTCCGCGATGGAGGATTAGTTCCGGTTTTTCACACCTGAATCGGGCCGCATATTATTCAGACAGATCAAGAACGGAACAAGAATATGCCCGTTCTGACGTCGCTTTGCGCTAGGTAAAGTAAATTCCCGTAACATTCGGAAATTTTCCGCCGATTTTCGGCGCTATTTTGTGAGCACTCGGCCAGGGACCGCCTGTTCAGGCGTGTCCGTAGGCCTCTGCAATGGCAATCTGCAGCGATTCCTTGGCGGTTTTGTTGGTCCAGGCCATCAGTTGAAAGGCGGGATAGTAGCGTTCCGCCGACAGGATCGCCGCCGTTATCATGGTGTCGATCTGCTCGGCGCTGGCGATATTGCCGCCCGCCAGCATCAGGCCGTACTTGTAGACCATCAGCTTTTGTTCCGCCCAATAGCTGAACGCACCGGCCCAGCACTGGTCGTTCACCGCGTTCAGCCCTTCGTGCAGGCACGCCATGCGATCCTCGGGCGGGTCCATTTCAAAGGTGCAGATCAACCGCAGGGTTTCATCGGAATGCGACCAGGCCAGCGTGACGGAATAGGTCCGCCATTGGCCATCGACCGCCATGGCGATCTGGTCATCGGTCACGCGGTCGAAATCCCACTCGTAGTATTGAGCGATGTTTTCGACGACGTCGATTGGATGCAATTCATCCGTCAGGTCGTGCTCGGACAGGGCCATTACCGCCACCTCTTTTATGGTTATTAGCGCGGGGGAATAGGTGTTTGCCCCAGCGCTTGCTGCCTGCTCTAGGGCTGCGGGGCCTGTCCCGCGCCCTTACAATATATCGTGCCCGAGCGGTGATTCGGCGTAAAGGAAATTTTTAGTGACTATCGCAATAAGTTGTGGATAGCTCCCGATTCGGTGTGGAAAAAATGGTTAAGAATCAAGGGCTACACGCAGGGATTGTTCGAAAACCTGCTGACTCCGCGTAGATGCGGCTTCGGGCCGGGTCATCAATCCGACGGGTCCGGCGGTCAGATCCAGGTCAAAGGGCAGGGCGATCAGCTGGCCGTCCGCCAGATCCTGCGCCACCACGCCTTCGGAAATGAACCACACCGCGTCCGACACCCGCAGGTAATTGCGCCCGAATGCGCCCGAAACGCAGTCGATCCGGTTCACGAAGGGTTGCAAGCCGTTCGACAGCGCCCAGCGGTCCAGCAGGGGCCGGATCGCCGCGTCTTCGGGCGGGTACAGCACAGGCCAGTCCGCCAGCGCGTCCAGCCCCGGCGACATGCTCAGCGGATGCCCCGCGCGCACCACGCAGACGACTTTTTCGACATACAACTGCGTAAACGACAGCCCCTGCATGGCCGAAGGCGCTCCCATGCGCCCCACCACCATGTCCAGTTCCCCCGCCCGCAGCGCCGCCGTCAGCACACCATGCGCCCCGTCGCGCAGCATCAGCCGCGTCTCCGGCAGCGCGCGCCGGAACCCCTCGACCGCTCGCGGCATCAGTCGCGCCGCGACCGAGGGCAGGGCGCCCACCCGCAAGGTCTCTCGCCCGCCGTCGCGCAGCTCTGACAGCCCCTCGACACCCCGGTGCAGCGCCGCAAGGCTCTGGTTCGCAAACCGCAGGAACAGCGCCCCCTCGGGCGTCATCCGCACGCCGCCCCGGTCCCGCGTCATCAGAACCGTTCCCAGCGTATCCTCCAATTCCTTCAAGGTCTTGGACAGGGCGGGCGGCGACAGATGCAGGTGTTCGCAGGCGGCCTTAAGGCTGCCATGGCGCGCGATGGCAGTCAGCGCCTCCATGTGGCGCAGCTTGATACGGTTTATCTGGATCGGATCACTTGTCATTTTGGGAAACTTAACTGCACAAACTGTCAATTTACAACATGGTTTGGTTCATCTTAACTCCGCCGCAAGGGAGAGAGACTCATGAAAACACAAGTCTGCATCATCGGCGGCGGCCCCTCCGGCCTGCTTCTCAGCCAGCTTCTGGACCGCAAGGGCATCGACAGCATCGTGCTGGAGCGCAAGACGAAGGACTACGTCCTCGGCCGCATCCGCGCGGGCATCCTCGAACACGGCATGGTCGAACTCATGCGCGAGGCTGGCGTGTCCGAACGCATGGACCGCGAAAGTTTCATCCATGACGGCACGGTCATCAGCTACGGTGACGAGCAATTCGGCATCAACTTCAAGGAGCTGACCGATACGACCGTGGTCGTCTACGGCCAGACCGAAGTCACCCGCGACCTCTACGAGGCGCGCGAGAAGGCGGGTGGCAAGATCGTCTTCAACGTGGAAAGCGTGGTCATCAACGGCGCCGACACGGACGCGCCTTTTGTCACCTACACCGTGGACGGCGAACAGCAGCGCATCGACTGCGATTACGTGGCGGGCTGCGACGGGTTCCATGGCGTCAGCCGCCAGACCATCCCGCTGGACGTCCGCCGCGAATACGAAAAGGTCTATCCCTTCGGCTGGCTCGGCATCCTCTCGGAAACCCCGCCGGTGCACGAGGAACTGATCTACGCCTCCTCGGAGCGCGGCTTTGCGCTGTGTTCGATGCGCAACGAGAACCTCAGCCGCTATTACATCCAGTGTTCGCTGTCCGACAAACCCGAGGACTGGACGGACGAGGCTTTCTGGCAGGAACTCAAGCGCCGCATCCCGAAGGAGGCCGCCGACCGTCTGGTCACCGGCCCCTCGATCGAGAAATCCATCGCGCCGCTGCGCTCCTTCGTGACCGAACCGATGCGCTGGGGCCGCCTGTTCCTGTGTGGCGACGCCGCCCACATCGTGCCGCCCACTGGCGCCAAGGGCCTGAACACCGCCGCCAGCGACATCCATTACCTCTACCACGGCCTCGTGCAGTTCTACGCCGACGGCAATACCGAAGGCCTTGATACCTATTCGGGAAAGGCCCTCGCCCGGATCTGGAAGGCCGAGCGGTTCAGCTGGTGGATGACCTCCCTGCTGCACCGCTTCCCCGACCAGTCGGAATTCGACCTGAAGATGCAGCAGGCGGAAATCGCCTTCCTGCGGTCCAACCACGCGGCGCAGGTCGCCATGGCCGAAAACTACGTCGGCCTGCCTTACTGATCCACGGGAGACCCCCAAATGACCAACCGTTACGACACCGGGATGCAGGTCCGCCGCAAGGTGCTGGGCGACGCCCACGTCGACCGCGCCGAGGCGAACAAGCAGCCCTTCGACCAGCAGTTCCAGGAAATGATTACCGAGACCGCCTGGGGCAACTGCTGGGCCTCGGACGCGATCCCCGACCGGGAACGGTCGATGCTGACGCTGGCCCTGCTGGCCGCCACCGGCAACTTCGAAGAAATCCCCATGCACATCCGCGCCACCGCGCGGACGGGCGCGACAAAGGAAGACGTGGCGCAGGCTTTCATGCATGTTGCGGTTTACGCAGGCGTGCCCAAGGCGAACCACGCCTACAAGCTGGCCAAGCAGACCTACGCCGAAATGGAAGCCCAGGGCGACTGACCAACCCCGGAAACGCGCGACAACATCCGGTATCGGAGGAGAGACATGAGCGACGCCGAATATTACCAGCGGGACCGGGAATGGCACCCGCCCGCCTACACCAGAGATTACAAGACCAGCGTGGCGCGTTCGCCGCAGTACTCGCTGATTTCGCTGCAACAATCCGTGTCCGAGATCACCGGCCCGGTGTTCGGTCACAACGACATCGACCCGATCGACAATGACCTGATCTACAACTACGCCGCCAGCGGTGAATCCGCGATTGGCGAGCGCATCATCCTGCACGGACGGGTTCTGGACGAGAACGGCCGCCCGGTGCCGAACACCCTGGTCGAGATATGGCAGGCCAACGCCGGCGGTCGGTATCGCCACAAGAAGGACACCTACCTCGCGCCGATCGACCCGAATTTCGGCGGCTGCGGGCGCACGATCACGGACGAGAACGGCTATTACTTCTTCCGCACGATCAAGCCCGGCGCCTACCCCTGGCGCAACTGGGTGAACAACTGGCGCCCGGCGCATATCCACATCTCGATCTTTGGCCGCAGCTTTGTGCAGCGCCTGATTTCGCAGGTTTACTTCGAGGGCGACCCGCTGATCGCCAAGTGCCCCATCGTCAAGACGATCCCGAACCAGGAGGCCATCGACAGCCTCGTGGCGGCGCTGGACCTGAACGCCACCGTGCCGCTGGATTCCATCGCCTACAAGTTCGACATCATCCTGCGCGGACGCCGTTCGACCCTGTTCGAGAACCGTCTGGAGGGCAATTGATGCATTTTCAGAAAAAGTGGGAACCGGTTTTTCGCCCGGAAAATGCAGGAGAGAATTGATGGTACAGAAGCTCGATTACCTGAAAGAAACCCCCTCGCAGACCGCCGGGCCTTACGTCCACATCGGCCTGGCACCCGGCGCGGCAGGCTTCGACATTTACCGCGAAGAACTGGGCTGGGACATCGCAGGCCCCAATGCCAAGGGCGAGCGCATCCGCATCGAGGGCACCGTCATCGACGGCACCGGCTCACCGATCAAGGACGTTCTGCTGGAGGCGTGGCAGGCCAACGCCCAAGGCTTCTATGCCCATCCCGAAGGCGGCGGTGACGTGGAAGAGGGCTTTCGCGGCTGGGGCCGTGTCATCACCAACTTCGAGACCGGCGAATGGGGCTTCGACACCATCAAGCCCGGCCCGGTGAAGGCCCGCAAGAAACTCGGCTCCGCCGCCATGCACCCATCCGCCCGCGCCAATGACGACTGGCAGGGGCGCGGTGACGAGCATCATCACGACATGGCGCCCCACATCAACCTGTGGATCGTCGCGCGCGGCATTAACGTCGGCCTAAACACCCGCCTGTATTTCGAGGACGAGTCCGAGGCCAACGCCAAGGACCCGGTTTTGAACCTGATCGAATGGGAACGCCGTCGCGGCACCCTGATCGCCAAGCGCACCGAGCGTGACGGGCAGGTGGTCTACCGCTTCGACATCCGTGTTCAGGGCGAGGACGAGACGGTCTTCTTCGACATCTGACGGGGGATCTGGACCCGCAATTGTCAGCCGGCAATTTGCATCCGCAATCCGCAACTGTTGGAAATCAAGCACTTGGTGTCCCCGGGGCCTGCCCTCGGGGACATATTGTTAACCTCTCGTTATCTCAGGACCGGACATGACCAAGCCCTGCATCATCTGCGTTGCCATCACCGGCTCCCTGCCGAAGAAGGCCGACAACCCCGCCGTGCCGATCTCCATCGCCGAGCAGGTCGAAAGCACACAGGCGGCTTTCGAGGCCGGGGCGACCATCATGCACGCCCATGTGCGCAACGATGACGAGACGCCCACCTCCGACCCCGAGAAATTCGCGCGGCTGGTGGAAGGCATCCGGAAACACTGCCCCGGCATGATTATCCAGCTCTCCACCGGCGGTCGGTCGGGGGCCGGTCAGGCGCGCGGCGGGATGTTGCCCCTGCGGCCCGACATGGCCTCGCTGTCGGTGGGGTCGAACAATTTTCCGACCCGCGTCTACGAGAACCCGCCGGATCTGGTGGAATGGCTGGCGTCCGAGATGCGGACCTACGCCGTCAAGCCCGAGATCGAGGCCTTTGACCTCTCCCACATCTTCAAGGCCGCCGAGATGAACAAGGATGGTCACATCCCCGGCAAGCTCTACGTGCAGTTCGTCATGGGGGTGAAGAACGCCATGCCCTGCGACAAGCATGTCTTTGACTATTACATCGAGACGGTGAAACGCCTGACCCCTGACGCCGAATGGTGCGCGGCGGGCATCGGCAGGCACCAGATCGAGGTCAACGAATGGTGCATCGCCGCCGGGGGCCATACGCGGACCGGGCTGGAGGACAACATCCGTCTTGATCGCTCCACCCTCGCGCCGTCCAACGCGGCGCTGGTGCAGCGGGCCGTCGACCTGTGTGACAAGTACGAGCGCCCCGTGGCGACGGCGCGCCAAGCCCGCGAGATCCTCGGGCTGCGGCCGGCGTAAGGCTCACTCCATCTGCAAGGGCGCGAGAAAGGCGGCCAGTGCCGCCAGTTCGGCGTCGCTCGGGGTGAACCCGCGCAGCTTGCCCACATGCGCCGCGGCGATCTGATCCGCCGTGGCGTTCAGGATCGCGCCTCCCTTGCGCCCCCCGCTGCCATCATTGCCATGACATCGCGCACAGGACGCGGCGTAAAGCGCCGCGCCGTCCTCGACCATGTCCGCCAGAGCGGGCAGGGGCATTGCAAGGGTCAGCAGGATCAAGGGGATACGCATGGCGGCTCCTCGGGTCAGGACATGATCATGGAACCGTAGCAGGTTTTCTGCACGGCGGGGACGGTGCCCTTGGGCGTGACGAGGAAATCCTGCTGAAGCAGCACCTCGTCCTCCTTCACCAGCTGGAACCGCCACGGTCCCTCGACCAGTTCGTAGGGCTTTTCGAATGTGAACAGGTTCAGCGCCGGATCCCCGGGGGCCATCAGTGCGTCCCAGGCCTCGACCTCCTGCCCGTTCGGCCCCATGGGCGGATGGGTCACGACCACCGTGTAGGTGCCTCCCTCCCCCTCGGGCAGCAGCTGGGCGCGGATGCCGAAACTCAGCCCCAGCTCGGCGGGCACCATGGGCGAGGGCACGTCGATCGGCGCGCTCTGCCGCACGAGGTTCAGCACGCCGGACACGGTGCCGGGGGCCGCGCGTTGCTCTTCGGGGCGGATGTCGCAGATCACACCGGCCTCCACCAGCGCCATGGGCGGAGTGGCAAAATTCCCCTCCTCGGCCGAGGCAAGGCTGGCGGTACAGATCAGCAGAAGGGGTCCGAGACGGGTCATCATGGGCCTTTCGCGGGGCATCATCGACGTCACGCTACCATGGCCCCCGATGCTGGGGAATGCAGGCATCCCTGACCTGCGTCACGATCCGTTGAGGCAAACGAAAAGGCCCTCCGCGCGGGGAGGGCCTGTCCGAAGCATCTGGCAGAAGGGGTCAGCCGATGGCCGCCGCCTTCACGTCCTCGTCGATGTAAGGCACGTACTGGGCAAAGTTCTCGGCGAACATGCTGACCAGCTTCTCGGCCTGTGCGTCGTAGGCTTCCTTGTCGTCCCAGGTCTTCTTGGGATCGAGCAGCATGTCCGGCACGCCTTCGACGTGGGTCGGAACTTCGAAGCCGAAGTTCGGGTCCTTGCGGAACGGCGCGTTGTTGAGCGAGCCGTTCAGCGCGGCATGCAGCAGGGCGCGGGTCGCCTTGATCGGCATCCGCGAACCCGTGCCATAGGCGCCGCCGGTCCAGCCGGTGTTCACCAGCCAGCAGGTCGCACCGTGCTTGGCGATCTTGTCGCGCAGCAGGTTGCCGTAGGCCTCCGGACGACGCGGCATGAAGGGCGCGCCGAAGCAGGTCGAGAAGGTCGGCTGCGGCTCGGTGATGCCACGCTCGGTCCCGGCCACCTTGGAGGTGAAGCCCGACAGGAAGTGGTACATCGCCTGCGCCGGGGTAAGGCGCGCGATCGGGGGGAGAACGCCAAACGCATCACAGGTCAGCATGATGATGTTCTTCGGGTGACCCCCCAGCGCGGTTTTCGACGCGTTGGAGATGTAGTTCAGCGGGTAGGCGCAACGCATGTTGGCCGTCAGGCTGTCATCTTCGAAGTCGAGATCGAAGGTCTCCGGGTCAAAGACCATGTTCTCGATCACGGTGCCGAACTTCTCGGTCGTGGCGTAGATTTCCGGCTCGGCCTCGGCGCTCAGGTTGATCGTCTTGGCGTAGCAGCCACCTTCGAAGTTGAAGGTGCCGCGATCCGACCAGCCGTGTTCGTCGTCTCCGATCAGAACGCGCTCGGGGTCGGCGGACAGGGTGGTCTTGCCGGTGCCCGACAGGCCAAAGAATACGGCGGTGTCTACGGGATTGTTCGGCGCGTGGTTGGCAGAGCAGTGCATCGCCATGATGCCCTTGCCCGGCAGGATGTAGTTGAGCAGCGTGAACACGGATTTCTTGTTCTCGCCGGCGTATTCGGTATCCGCGATCAGGATCAGCTTCTTGTCGAAGTTCAGCGCGATGACGGTCTCGGTGCGGCAGCCGTGACGCTCCGGATCGGCCTTGAACGACGGGCAGTTGATGATGGTGAAATCCGCGGTGAAGCTGTCCAGGTCCTCGCGGTCCGGGCGGCGCAGCATGTGGCGGATGAACAAGCCATGCCAGGCCAGTTCGGTCACCATGCGCACGTCGATGGCGTTGGCCGGATCGGCACCGCCGACAAGGTCCTGCACGTAGTAATCGCGACCCTTCATGTGCTCGAGCATGTCGGCATGCAGGCGGTCAAAGGCCTCGGGCTCCATCGGCGCGTTGTTTTCCCACCAGATCGAATCCTCGACCGAGGGGGTGCGGACGATGAATTTGTCCTTAGGCGACCGGCCCGTGTACTTGCCCGTGGTCACGAGGAAGGAGCCACCCTTGCCCAGCGTGCCCTCGCCCCGTTTGAGCGCGGCTTCGATCAGCGCGGGCTCCATGAGGTTGTAATAGACATTGCCGAGCCCTTCGATCCCTTGATCTTCAAGCTTGAACTGGGGGTTTACCCGTCCGAATGTCATTGTCGTGCTCCTGTTGCAGCCTTGCTGACGAAAGAAAGTTGCGTCGCGGTATGCGTCGGTATTCGCTCCCTTAGCATGACGTTTTCGGCGGGGAACAGGGCGCATTTAAGGGTTAGCGCAATCAAATGCCGCTTTAGCGATACCATGCCCCACAGTAGGCGGTGACGCGCCGGAATGTGGAAAATCCTATCCGAAAGGAGTGGGACATTTTAGCCATTCCTTTGCCAAATTCGCGTCCCATCTGAGGCAGGCCCGTTGCCGATTCGCAGTTAAGGATTGCCGGAAGGCAGGATTTCGCTGATACTAAGGGAAAAAAGCAGGTAACAGAGCAGTATAAGGACAATACAATGTCTAAGATCGCCCTTGTGGACGATGACAGGAATATCCTGACGTCGGTTTCGATGACTCTTGAGGCCGAGGGCTTTGAAGTCGAGACCTATAACGACGGCCAGGCCGCGTTGGACGCCTTCAACAAGAAGATGCCCGACATGGCCGTGTTCGACATCAAGATGCCGCGCATGGATGGCATGGACCTGCTGCAACGCGTCCGCCAGAAATCCAAGATGCCGGTGATCTTCCTCACCTCCAAGGATGACGAGATCGACGAGGTTCTCGGCCTGCGCATGGGCGCGGACGACTACGTCAAGAAGCCCTTCAGCCAGCGCCTGCTGGTGGAACGCATCCGCGCGCTGCTGCGCCGTCAGGAAGCGGTGGCCGGCGACGTCGTCGGCGAGACCGAAGAGACCAAGCTGATGACCCGCGGGTCGCTGACCATGGACCCGCTGCGTCACGCGGTGACCTGGAAGGGGCTGGATGTGTCGCTGACCGTCACGGAATTCCTGCTGCTGCAGGCGCTGGCGCAGCGTCCGGGCTTCGTCAAGTCGCGCGATCAGCTGATGGACGTGGCTTATGACGATCAGGTCTACGTCGACGACCGGACCATCGACAGCCACATCAAGCGCCTGCGCAAGAAGATGCGCACCGTGGACGCAGAATTCTCTGCCATCGAAACGCTTTACGGTATCGGTTACCGGTACAACGAAGAGTGATAGATGGCCTTGGCCGAGCGGATCTCCATGCGTGATGGGGACGATGAAAATCGTCGGGATGCCGATGTTGTTCTAGGCGACGATTGGGTCGCCCCGGACAGCACGGTCGAAAAGGAGCTGCGCGAGAGCCGCGCGCAGCGTGGCCTCTTTACGCTCAATCGCTCGCCGCTGACCCGCAAGATCATCACGTTCAACCTGATTGCGTTGAACGTGCTGGTGGCGGGGGTCCTCTGGCTCAATTCCTCGCGCGATACGCTGGCGATCCAGCGCATCAACGCGTTGCAGTCCGAGGTCGAGCTGATCGCCGACACCTTCGAGGCGCAGCTGGCGGTGGATACCCCGCCGCTGGGCACGCCCGGCGGGCTGGACGTGGCGACCACCCTGAACGGGATCGACCTGCGGCAGGGCATGCAGGTCATGGTCTTCGACAGCGCGACCTTCCTCGTGGGCGAGGCGGCAGGGCATGTCCCGCCCGTCATCGCCCTGAAAACGCAGGAAGACGAGCCGACGCTGATCTCGGATTTCCTGAATGGCGTCTGGCACGGCGTGGCCGGGCTGTTCACCTATTTCGCCGACGAGCCCGACCTCGTGCTGGAGGACCGCCTCCGCCGCGAGATCGAGACCGGCGACCCCGCGCGCACCCGCGTGGTGCAGGGCGGCGGCACGGGCGAAACCGTGTTCTATGCCTTCTCGCCGATCCGGCTGGGCGACACGATCCTTGGCACCGTTGCGCTGGCCTCGGAGGCGGCGGAAATCGACGCGGCGGTCCGGGCCGAGCGCGAGCGCGTATTGCAGATGTTCATCATCGCGACGCTGGTGTCGATCGGCCTGTCTCTGGTGCTGGCCTCGACCATCGCCAACCCGATTTCCGACCTCGCCGACGCGGCGGAGATCGGCCGCGACCGCGACCGCAAGCACAAGAACATGGGCCGCATCCGCATCCCCGACCTGACCGCGCGCCCCGACGAGATCGGGCGGCTGTCGGGCGCTTTGCGCGGCATGGTCTCGGCGCTGTATGACCGCATCGATTCCAACGAACAGTTCGCTGCCGACGTGGCGCATGAGATCAAGAACCCGCTGGCGTCGCTGCGCTCGGCGGTCGGATCGCTGCGCATGGTCAAGAAGGACGAGCACCGCCAGAAGCTGCTGGACGTGATCGAACACGACGTGCGCCGTCTGGACCGGCTGGTCAGCGACATCTCCAACGCCTCGCGGCTGGATTCCGAGCTGGTGAAGGAAGAGGAGCAGGAATTCGACCTGCTCAAGATGCTGGGCAACCTGTCGGAATTCCTTGGAGAGGACGCGCGGCACAAGGGGATCGAGTTCATCACCGATCTGCCGAAGCGCCCGATCCTCATCAACGGCCTTGAGGCGCGCCTGGCGCAGGTTTTCGTCAACCTCATCACCAACGCGATTTCGTTCTGCGAGGACGGCGACGCCATCCGCGTCTGGGCGCGCAGGCGTGACAACCGCGTGCTGGTGGTGGTCGAGGACACGGGGCCGGGCATCCCCGAAGAGGCGATCCAGAAGATCTTCAAACGCTTCTACACCTCGCGCCCGCAATCGGACTTCGGCAACAACTCGGGCCTTGGCCTGGCGATTTCCAAGCAGATCGTCGAAGCCCATGGTGGCGTGATCTGGGCGGAGAACATCCGCCCGACCGAGGCCGACGTGACCTCGGAACCGCTGGGGGCGCGCTTTGTCGTGGGTCTGCCGATCTGAGCCACAAGCTTTCCGCGCGCGGTGGCGCGATTTTTCATGAAAAATCGGGCGCCCGCGGAGGAGGTGGTGCATGCAACAGCGGTTGCGCTGGACGGGCGCGGGCTGTTGATCTGCGGTGCGTCCGGCTCGGGCAAGTCGTCACTGGCGCTGGAGCTGATGTCGCGCGGGGCGGTCCTGGTCTCGGACGATCGCACGATCCTGCGACGCGAAGGTGCGGACGTGCAGCTCAAGGCCCCCGACGCGATCCGCGGCATGATCGAGGCGCGCGGTCTGGGCCTGTTGAATGCAGACACCACGGAAGCGACCTTGCACGCCGTTCTGGACCTCGACAGCACAGAGACCGAGCGTCTTCCGCCTATACGATTGAGAAACGTGCTTGGCGTAGACTTCCCATTGCTTCACAAAAGCGCGTGTCCCTATTTTCCCGCCGGACTCGTACAATATCTGAGAGCGGGACGCAGAGAGTAACATGAGCGAGTCGGATCGAGACAAATCAAGGGTTGTGCTGGTCACCGGGCCTTCGGGCGCGGGGCGGGCCTCTGCGATCAACGTTCTCGAGGATCTCGGCTTTGAGACGATCGACAACATCCCGCTGAATTTCATCCCCCGCCTGTTTGATGATGCAACACCGCTGGCGCGTCCGCTGGCGCTGGGCATTGATGTGCGCAACCGGGATTTCAGCGTCGAAGGCTTGCTCGAGCTGCATGGGGCGCTGGCAGGGCCGGCGCGAATCGTTGACCTGCTGTATCTCGACTGTTCCCCCGAAGTGTTGATGCGCCGTTACTCGGAAACGCGCAGGCGGCATCCTCTGGCCCCGGACGAGAGCCCGTCGGACGGGATCGCGCGCGAGAAGACGCTGCTGGACGATGTGCGTGCCCGCGCCGACATCCTGATCGACACCAGCGAGCTGACCGTCCACGATCTGCGCTTCGAGATGGAGGGATGGTTCGGGCAGGAGACCGGGCAGAGCATGGCCGTCTCTGTGCAGAGTTTTTCCTACAAACGCGGGCTGCCGCAGGGGCTGGACGTGGTCTTTGACTGCCGTTTCCTGCGCAACCCCCATTGGGAGCCGGAGCTGCGCCCCTACACGGGGCTTGATCCCGAGGTGGCCGCCTACGTCGCGGAGGACCCGCGTCATCAGGCCTTTACCGAGAAGGTCGAGGATCTGATCCTGCTGATGCTCCCGGCCTGCATCGAGGAAGGGAAGGCGCATTTCGCGGTGGGCTTTGGCTGCACCGGGGGGAAACATCGTTCCGTTGCCGTCACAGAAAGCGTCGCTGCTGCACTTGCAAGCGAGGGCTGGCGCGTGTCTATTCGGCATCGGGAGTTGGAACGCCGCAGCGCAGCACCGCAGGTGGGGCACCGTGGCGATCTTGGTGGAAGGAAAGCCGGTTGATCGGAATCGTGATCGTCGCGCATGGCGGGTTGGCCCGCGAATACCTCGCTGCGGTGGAACACGTGGTGGGACAGCAACCGGGCATGGCCGCGATTTCCATCGAGGCGGATTGTGACCGTTCCTCCAAGCAGTCCGAGATCATGGCCGCTGCTGATTCCGTCGACCAGGGGCAGGGGGTCGTGGTGGTGACGGACATGTTCGGCGGCTCGCCCTCCAACCTGTCGCTGAACGCCTGCCGCCCGGATGACCGTCGCATCCTGTATGGGGCCAATCTGCCGATGCTCATCAAGCTGGCCAAAAGCCGCCATTTGCCGGTGGGTGACGCCGTGCGCAGTGCGCTCGAGGCGGGGCGCAAGTATATAGACAGCCAGAACGTGCCGGCCGATCCGGCCTGAAGCACGCGAGCGACAGGGATTTCTGCCATGACCGACTCCATCCGCCGGAGCCTCAAGATCGTCAACGAGAAGGGTCTGCATGCCCGCGCCTCGGCCAAGCTGGTGGAGGTCGTCGAGGGTTTCGACGCCAGTGCAGAGGTGTCACGTGACGGCATGTCGGCGGGCGGGGACAGCATCATGGGGCTTTTGATGTTGGCAGCAGCCAAGGGAACCACTATTGAGGTTCAAACCTCGGGCCCGGATGCCGAGGCGCTGGCAGACGCGATCGAAGCCCTCGTGGCGGATCGCTTCGGCGAGGACCGCTGAGACCCGGGCCGTTAGCACGGGACGGTTTGGGCGGATGGTGGACAGTACCCAGGCGACAGGCATGGACGCTCGGCGCGTGACGTCGGAGAGCGAGCCTTATGACAAGCGCAGGATCAGCTACGCCAATACCTTCAAGAACCCGTGGAAGGCCAATGTCATCCGCGCAATGGAGTGGATGACCGGCAAGATCCCGTTGATCCGGCTGGTGCGCCGGTTCGAGGCGCTGGGCTACGTCGAAGGACAGGCCTTCTGGGCGCAGGCTTTGGGCGTGATGGGGATCGAGCTGAAGACCCCGGCCGAGCAGATCGCCCATATCCCTGAAGACGGGCCGGTGATCGTGGTTGCGAACCATCCGCATGGTCTGGTGGACGGCATGGTGCTGGCGGAACTGATCGGGCGGGTCAGAACCGATTACAAGATCCTGACGCGGTCCTTGCTGACCGGGGTGAAGGAAATCGATCCCTTCATGATCCCGGTGCCCTTCCCGCATGAGCCCGACGCGCGCGAGCAGTCGCTGGAGATGCGGGCCAAGGCCATGGCGCACCTGAAGGACGGCGGCGTCATCGCGTTGTTCCCTTCGGGTGTGGTGGCGTCTTCGGAGGATTGGTGGGGACCGGCGGTCGAGCAGGGCTGGAACCCGTTCACCGCCAAGATGGTGCAGCGGTCCGGCGCGACCGTGGTGCCGATCTACTTCCCCGGGCAGAACTCGCGCGCTTACCAGATCGCGAACCGGGTCTCTCCGACGTTGCGACAGGGGCTGCTGATCCACGAGGTCGTGCATGCCTGCGGTCGCGCACAGAAGCCGGTGGTCGGGGCACCGATCACGCCGGAGGAGGTGAAGGCCTTCCCCGGTGGTCAGCGGGAGTTCGTGGCCTGGCTGCGGGAACGGACGCTGGCGCTGAAGGGCACCTGAGCTTTACTCGGTCCGACCGGTTGCGAAATGTCTGTGACGGTTTTTCCGGACAGGTTTCGCCCAAGCGGCGCTCGGGCAAGCCTCGCGCCGCCGGAGGCTCTGCCTCCGGACCTCCGAGGTATTTTCAAAACCAAAGAAGCAGGGCGTGCAGGTTCAGCGCGTCGGCACGGGTTCGTCGCCCCGGTAGTCGTAGAAGCCGCGCTGGGTCTTGCGGCCCAGCCAGCCTGCCTCGACGTATTTCGTCAGCAGCGGGCAGGGGCGGTATTTCGTGTCGGCCAACCCGTCGTGCAGCACGTTCATGATGGCGAGACAGGTGTCCAGACCGATGAAATCGGCCAGTTCCAGCGGGCCCATCGGGTGATTGGCGCCCAGTTTCATCGCCATGTCGATGGATTTGACGTTCCCGACGCCCTCGTAGAGCGTGTAGACCGCCTCGTTGATCATCGGGATCAGGATGCGGTTCACGATGAAGGCGGGGAAGTCCTCGGCGCTGGCGGCGGTTTTGCCGAGGCGGTTCACCACGGCCATGCAGGCCTCGTAGGTGGGTTGGTCGGTGGCGATGCCACGGATCAGTTCCACCAGTTGCATCACCGGGACCGGGTTCATGAAGTGGAAGCCCATGAAACGTTCCGGTCGGTCGGTCCGTGACGCGAGCCGTGTGATCGAGATCGACGAGGTGTTGGAGGTCAGGATCGTGTTGGGGCGCAGGTGCGGGCCAAGCGATTCGAAGATCTTGTGCTTGAGCTCTTCCCGTTCCGTCGCGGCTTCGACCACGAGGTCGGTGTCGCCGATGGCGGAAATATCTAGAGTTGTCGTGATCCGGGCGAGCGCCGTATCGCGCTCCGCGGCGCTGATCTTGTCGCGGCTGACCTGTCGGTCGAGATTTTTCTTGATGATCGCGACGGCGTCGTCCAGCGCTTCCTGCCGGACATCGTTGAGGCGCACATCGTAGCCTGCAAGGGCCATCACATGGGCAATCCCGTTGCCCATCTGGCCTGCGCCCACGACTCCGACCGTCTTGATTTCCATTGCGCGTCTCCCGGCTGTTCGGGGCAACCATAGGGCCGGGGCCGAGGCATCCGCAAGTGCAGACGGACCTTGGAGAATTCTGTCGGGTTCTTGAGGAATTTTAACATTCACCAAATGGCAAAGGGTTTGGGTGATTCTCCTCCCCGGGTGAAGAAAAGGGGTGTGTCATGTCCGTACATGGCGGGGGCCTGGGGGCTCTTGAGTACTATCCGTGCCGTTATGGCAATTCCCGCGTGTTGTTTCGCGGGCCGCGCAAACCGCTGGAGACCGACTTTGTCGCGTTCCTAGGGTCTACCGAAACCTATGGGCGATTCATCGAACAGCCGTTTCCACACTTGCTGGAATCGCGGTTGAGGATGCCATGCGTGAATTTCGGCGTGGTAAACGCAGGGGTCGATCTGTACCTGAACGATCCGGCGGTGATGGACATGGTCATGCAGGCCAGCGCCAAGGTGGTGCAGGTCATGGGCGCGCAGAACATGTCGAACCGCTACTACTCGGTGCATCCACGGCGCAACGACCGGTTCCTGCGCGCCTCCGAGCGGTTGGAAGAACTGTATCCGGAGGTCGATTTCACAGAGTTTCATTTTGTCCGGCATATGCTCGGGCGGCTTCTGGAGGTTTCGCCGGAGCGGTTTTCGACCGTTGTGGACGAACTTCGGCAAGCGTGGATCGCGCGGATGAAGAACGTGTTGACCCAGATCCGCGGGCATGTCGTGCTGCTGTGGTTCTCGGACCGTCCCGTGCCGGAGGAGGACGCGGTGGAACTGGACCACGATCCGCTGTTCGTGACCCGGGACATGGTGGACACGCTGCGGCCAAGGGTCTCTCAGGTGGTGGAGGTTGTGGCTTCTGACATGGCTCGGATGGAAGGCACGGCGGGCATGGTTTTTTCCGACTTTGAAAGCTGCGCCGCCGCGGAACTTCAGGGCGTTCAGGCGCATAAGGAGGCCGCCGATGCGTTGGAGGGCGTGCTGCGCCCCTTGCTGGGGCGACAGGCGTGATGGCTTGACGCTCTGACCGCCCGGTGTCACGCCGGTGCCATGAAGATGTTCGGGGCGATACTTGCGGGCGGTTGCGCCTTTGTGGCGGTCGGGTTGCTGGTCTTGTGGGCCTTCGCGCCGCAGGTTCTGGTCCTAGCGCGGGAGGGGTTCCCGGCGTCTGTCCTGACGGACCGGGGGACCTATGCCGTGGTGAAGGGGGCGGAGGCTGCCGCTCTGCCCCGTGATCTGCGGCCTTTGCCCGCGTCCGCTGCTGCGCGTTTCGCCCAAAGCGGCGGGCGGGCGTTGCTGGTGATGCAGGACGGTGTTCTCGTCATGGAGCACTATGGCAATGGGGCGGATCGTGACACGCGGTTGAATTCCTACTCGCTGGTGAAGTCGCTCGTGGGCGCGCTGGTTCTCAAGGCCGTGGCGGAGGGGCGGATCACCGGGCTGGATGTTCCGCTTCGCTCGCTGCTGGGCGCGGATGCGCCGGATGTGTCGCTGCGCGACGTCATGGAGATGACCAGCGGGCTGTCCCTGTCTGGTGAGCCGCCCAAGGATGCCACTGAGAAACCTGTCGACGATGCGGATTTTTCACCCTTTGGCGCGGTGGCGCGGCTACAGGCCTTTGGCGTCGAGGCGATGATGCCGCGCCTGAAGGTCGAGCCCACTCTCCGGGGCACGTTTCATTATCAGAGTGTGAACACCGCCCTGCTTGGGCGTGTTGTGGCGCATGCCTATGGGGTGCCGCTCGAAGAGGTCTTGTCCGCAAAGATCTGGCAGCCGGCGCAGGCATCGGAGGCGCTTTGGCGGGTGACTCCCGGTGACGGGGCGGTTTCGGCGTGGTGCTGCCTGTTTGCGCGGCCCGAGGATTGGGCGCGGGTCGGGTGGTTCCTGATGACCAACGGCGATGGGGCATTCCTGCCCCGGGACATGTGGCGCGACTGGCTGATGCCCGAAGAGACGCAGCCGGTGCGCTACGGTTGGCAGATCCGGCACGATGTGCTGGACCGGCCTGGTGCGGCGGTGCAGGGGCGCTTTGCCTACATGGCGGGGCACAAGGGGCAGCGGGTCTACATGTTGCCCGAGAGGGGCACCTTGGTGGTGCGCTTTGGCGAACAGGAGCAGTTGCTGCATTCGACGCTGTACGACGTGCTGGGCGACTAATGCAAAAGGCCCGCGTGGGACGCGGGCCTTTCGGGGATGCGTAGGTCGGGGCTTGCCCCGACCCTGTCGTTACAGCTTCTCGGTGAGTTCCGGGATGGCGTCGAAGAGGTCTGCGACGAGGCCGTAGTCGGCGACCTGGAAGATCGGCGCTTCTTCGTCCTTGTTGATCGCGACGATCACCTTCGAATCCTTCATGCCCGCGAGGTGCTGGATCGCGCCGGAGATGCCGACCGCGACGTACAGGTTCGGCGCCACGACCTTGCCGGTCTGGCCGACCTGCCAGTCGTTCGGGGCAAAGCCCGAATCGACCGCCGCGCGGGATGCACCGACCGCCGCGCCGAGCTTGTCGGCGAGCTTTTCGATGATGGCGAAGTTTTCCTCGGAGCCGACGCCGCGGCCACCGGAGACGACGATGCCTGCGGAGGTCAGTTCGGGGCGGTCGGATTCCGCGACCTTGTCCTCGACCCACTCGGACAGGCCCGGGTTCTCGCCCGCGCCGACGGTTTCGACAGCTGCGGAACCGCCAGTGGCGGCCGCGTCGAAGGAGGCGGTGCGGAAGGTGATAACCTTTGTTTCATCCTTGGACTTTACGGTCTGGATGGCGTTGCCCGCGTAGATCGGGCGTTCAAAGGTCTCGGCGTCGACGACACCGGTCACGTCCGAGATCACCATCACGTCCAGAAGCGCGGCAACGCGCGGCAGGATGTTCTTGGCGTCGGTCGTGGAGGGTGCAACGATGTGAGAATAGCCAGAGGCCATGGAGGCGATCAGCGCGGCGACCGGCTCGGCCAGGCGGTGACCGTACAGCGCGTCCTCGGCGACCAGCACCTTGGACACGCCCGCGATGGTGGCGGCCTCGTTGGCTGCGGCAGCGGCCTGTGCGCCCACGGCGAGGACGGTCACGTCACCCAGCGCCTTGGAGGCGGTCACGGCCTTGGCGGTCGAATCCATCGACAGGGCGCCATCGGTGATTTCGGCAAGCAGAAGAACGGCCATTACACGATCCCCTTCTCTTTGAGTTTCGCCACCAGCTCGTCGACCGAACCGACCATTTCACCGGCCTGACGGGCCTCGGGCTCTGCGGTCTTGACGATTTCGAGGCGCGGAGAAACGTCGACGCCGAGGTCGGCGGCGGTCTTTTCGTCCAGCGGCTTTTTCTTGGCCTTCATGATGTTCGGCAGCGAGGCGTAGCGCGGCTCGTTCAGGCGAAGGTCGGTGGTGATGATCGTCGGCAGCTTGACCTTGATGGTCTGCAGGCCGCCATCCACTTCGCGGGTCACGGTGGCGGTGTCGCCGTCCACGTCCACGGTGTTGGCGTTGGTCGCCTGCGACCAGCCGGTCAGCGCGGCCAGCATCTGGCCAGTGGCGCCGAGGTCGTTGTCGATCGCCTGCTTGCCCGCCAGCACGATGCCGGGCTGCTCTTCGTCGATCACGGCCTTGAGGATCTTGGCCACGGCGAGCGGCTCGATGTCGGTGTGCACGTCATCGGCAGCGACGACGAGGATCGCGCGGTCGGCACCCATCGCCAGCGCGGTGCGCAGCGTTTCCTGCGCCTGCTTCACGCCGATGGAGACGGCGACGACCTCGGTGGCCTTGCCCGCTTCCTTGAGGCGGATCGCCTCTTCGACGGCGATTTCGTCGAAGGGGTTCATCGACATCTTCACGTTCGCCAGATCGACCCCGGAACCATCCGCCTTTACACGGACCTTCACGTTGTAGTCGATCACGCGCTTGACCGGTACGAGTACCTTCATGCGTGTCTCTCCTGTTGCTGCGGGACTGTCCCGCGGGATTCCTCTGGCAAGCGGTGTAACGCGCGTTTCCCCTAGGAAACAGGGCAAAAACGTCGCGTTGGCGGTAAACTACGTCGCGTTTTCCCGCCAGCTTGCATCGCGAGGCTTGTAATGGTCGCGCAAGATCGTTGCAATAGCGGCGCAGCAAACCTTAGAAAATTACGCTGCGCGTCAGATGTTGCCGGTGCAGAGCAACAGGCTGTCCGCCTTGTCGAAGATGTCCGGGCGTGCGGTTTCGTCGCAGATTGCCTCGTGGATGCGGTGCAGCACGAATGGGCCGGTGTACCAATCCGACACCTCGGTGGACCATGCCGCCGGGACATCGCGGTCGCTCCAATGGCCCAACTGGCGGAGGCAGCGTCCGCCGTCCCAGTCGCGCCAGAGCCGCTCGACGAGGTCGACGGGCGGCCAGGCCTGCAACTGGCGCAGCATGGGGCCGGGCGGATGGCCGTCGCGACAGAACACGCAGAGGATTTCGTCCAGCGCATACACGCCGTCGACACGCAGGGAGTCGATCAGGGCGGTGCGCCAGCGCAGGATCAGGGCGCGCTCTGCCCCGGTCCAGAAGGTCCCGTCGCCCGTGCGGAACCGCTTGAGCGCACCGTCGGTGCCAAAGGTAAAGTCCGTGTCGTCCTGCAGCGCCTGGAAAATGGCGGGCAGCAGGTAGCGGGCGAGGTCCGGCGCGGCGGGCGCGTCGAAGGCGGCGCAAAGCCATGCGTCCAGCCAGTCGGGCCCGAGGGCGCGCGCCCCGCGGGTAAAGAATGCGCGGTCCTGTTCGGCGGTCAGGCAGCAGGCGGTGCAGGCCCCGTGCGACGCAGGGCGCGGCACGTCGAAGAGGCGCCAGGCCTCCTCGGTCACGGCGGTCAGTCGCCTTTGCAGATCGCCTTCAGCGCTGACCATTCGTCGTCCGTGAGGATGGGGTTGGTCGGCCCCTGTGCATCAGCAAAGTCGAAGGCCTGCCGGGCGCGGGCGCCGGTCACCGGGTGCGTGGAGAGGTATTCTGGGATCTCGATACCTTCCATGTCCTTGAGCACTTCGAAGAACTGCGCAAAGCCCGCCGCGTCGACCTGTGCGGCTTCGAGCATGTCCAGCGCAAAGAGATCGGCCGCGCCTTCGGCGTCGCGTGAGTAGGAGGCGGAGATCAGGTTCTCGCCGATCAGGGCGATGGCCGTGCCGCCGGTGAAATCGCCAAGGATCATGGTCAGCAGCCCCGCGGACCCGGCGGCGCGCAGGGCCAGACGGGTGGAATCGCGGCTTTCGACGTGGCCCAGTTCATGGGCGAGGACACCGGCCACCTCTTCGGGGCTTTCGGCCTTGTCCAGAAGGCCGCGCAGGATGATGACCTGTCCGCCCGGCGCGGCGAAGGCGTTGACCATGCTGTGATCGAGCACCTTGAGCGAGATGTCGTATTGCATCTCCTGCGCCGCGGTCAGGCGGGTGAGCATCTTGTTCAGCGCCTGCCGGCCCGCCGGGTTGGTACAGCCGAGGTCGCGGTCCTCGTCCATCCAGCGCAACTGGCGTTCCATCTGGTTCACCACGGTCTTGCCAAAGGCGATCTCGCGCTCGATGGGGATGAGGGTGGCGAGGGTGTTGGCCATGGCGGGCAGGATGACAAACAGCATCAGCATGGTCGCCACCACCGCGCCCCCGGCGTAGAGGAAGAGTTTGCGCACGTGGCCGGGGTGGGTTTCCGCCTTCCAGAGGTTCGGGCGGGTCTTGTGCATCCACGCGATGAGATCGGGGTCGAGGATCACCAGCCGCGCCACGTCGCGCGGGGCCTCGTCGTCGCTGGCCGCGTGGCGGGTGACGGTCAGCCGTTCGGTGTCGGCGGTGTCGGACAGGGCGCGCAGGTCGCCCAACTGCCAGCGCAGCGGCCCGGGCAGGGTGTCGCCCGCGATCATCAGCGCCTGCCGGTCGTCCGAGAGGGCGACGGTGACGGTGTGTTTCTTCGACGTGAGACCGTCGAAGAACTGGGCTGGGGTGCCTTGCATCGCCTCAGATCGCCCCGCCGATGTCGAGCGCATCGGCAAAGCCGTCGGCGTCGATACCGGTGAGTGCCTCGCGCTGGTGGACGCGGTCGAGACCCTCGGGGTTCACGATGGTGATCGTCTGGATGTAGTGGGCAAGGATCGGCTGGGTGATGAGGATCATCGACAGCGCCTGCATCACGACGATGCCGACGAGGTAGCCCACGGCGATCAGGGCCACCAGCAGGCCGACGGTGACCATGTTCGGGTCGGTGGTGTTCTCGGCCATGAAGATCAGCGGCATGGCCAGCGCAAAGACGATGCCGAAGACCACGGAGGACAGCAGGCTCCAGAGCAGGCCGCCGAGGATGTAGGTCTTGATGACGGTGCCGGTGCGCGGGCCGGAGGTGAAGCGGACGTCATCGCCCAGCACCTTGTGGCTCATGAGGTAGCCGAAGGCGCGGACCTGATAGTAGATCGCGCCGATGAAGAACCAGACATATCCGACGAACATGGAAATCCCGCCGAGGATGCCGAGGCCCGCCGAATCCTGGCTGACGCCGACGGCGATCATGATGCCGGACAGGATCAGGATGCCGAGCGCGATGAAGACGTGTTTCATCGCGCTGTAGAGGTCGGTCCACTTGCCGTCCTGACGCAGCCGGGTGGTGCCGTAGTAGCTGCGGTCGGTCATGTATTTTTCCAGCCGGAAGGTCATGAGCGGCGCGAGGATACCCAGTGTCGCCATGGACAGCAGGCCGTAACCGATGGCGCGCAGGACGTAGCCCCAGGCGCCTTTCTCCATCCCGAGGCGGATGCCGCGATAGCGCGTGCGGGCCATCTTGTACCGGCGGGCGCGGTACACGGCAAAAAGGATGAAGGGCATGACGGCGAAGATCGAGATGTAGATGGCCGCCACCTGCGCGATGATCTGCTCTTGCGAGGCGGTGTCCGGGTCCACGAACACGTTCAGGCCGAGGTAGAACAGCACCATCTGGATGATGCCGAGGTAGACGGCGAGGAACACGATGGCGACGAGGAAGCCGAGGAACTTCTCCATCCCCGTGCCGGTGTATTCGAAGGTGTCTCCGCCGGCGTTGACCGAGGACCAGATGTATTTCCGCACGCGGGTCTTCTGCCAGAAGCGGTAGATGCCGAAGGTCACCAGCGTCAGAAGGCCGGTTTTCAGCATGAGGCTGAACATGGGACCTTTGTCACCGGTGTAGCTGATGCCCATCTGAGGCTGAACCTCGCCGTGATCTGAATACATGCCTTAAAAACCTCTTAAACGTTCTTGCGTCTTGCATTCACCTTAGAGTGGCATGGCGTGGCGTTAAAGTACGGAAATACCGTCCTTTCGTGGCCGGCGTGCCGGCGCTAATCACCGGTGGTCCAGCTGCACACGGTCTTCAGCGATTGCCACTGGTGATCCTCCAGCAACGGTTCCGGCAGGAATCCGGCGGGCACGGCGCGGCGGGCGTTTTCGATGCGGTCGCCCATGGCGGGATGGCTGAGGAAGTGCTGGACAAAGCCCTCGGCGTCGCCGCCAAGCGCCTGAAAGCGTTCGAACATCGACGCAAGCGCCCCCGGCGACAGCCCGGCGCGCAGCATGACGTCATGGGCAAAGACATCGGCGGCGGCCTCGGCCCCTTGGCTGTATTGCGCGTCGATCAGGCGTTCGGCGAGGAACAGCACCACGGCGCCGCCCGCGAAGTCGCCGAACATCAGGCCCAGCACGCCGATGCTGCCCGCGCTGCGCAGCGCATGGCGGGTCGGATCGCGGCTGGCGACATGGCCCATTTCATGCGCAAAGACGGCGGCGAGTTCGTCGGGTGCGTCGGCCTGGTCGATGAGGCCCCGGAAGAACACGATATGCCCGCCGGGCAGGGCGAAGGCGTTCACCATGTCGTGGTCGAGCACGTGGACGGTGATCTCGACCGGGAGGCGGGCCTCTTCGGCGAGTCGGGCCTCGATCTGGCGCAGGGCGGCGAGGCCGTTTGGTTCGGTGCAGAAGCGGATCGGCTCGACGCCGGTTTCGTCCATCGCGGCGCGGATTTCGTTGAGCGTGACCTGCCCCAGGGCGCGCTCGCCTTCGGGCGGGATGTAGTTGGCCAGCTGGTCGGCCATGAGCGGCACGAGGACAAAGAGGATCAGCGCCACGGAGCCCACCGCAGCGGCGGCCCATTTCATCAGCAAGGGACGGTCTGCCACCGGGGCGGGGCGGCGGTGGTAGGGCAGGTGGTCCCGGATCGCGGGGTCGCGCAGGATCAGACGTTCCACGGCGTTGTCCGCGCGCGACAGGACGATCAGGTCGCCGCCCGCCGTGTCGGGCTGTTCGCGGATGGTGGTCAGCGGCCAGTAGATGCCTGGGCCGGTCAACGCCTGTTTCGCGGTATCGACGGTGACGGTCAGGCGCATGGGCTGGCCGATCTCGCCGTCGAAGTGGATCGCTTCGGTCGAGAAGGTCATAGCGAGGCCCCCACGTCGAGTGCCTCGGCAAAGCCTTCGGCCTCGGTGTGTTCGTCACGGGGACGCTGGCGGAAGGTGGCGATATGCTCGGTTCCGATGACGCTGAGGCCGCTGCTGTAATGGCGCACCGTGGGCAGGACGACCCAGGCCTGCGTGCAGGCGGTCCAGGTGAGGAAGATGGCGAAGTAGGTCATGACCGACAGGGCGATCAGCGCCCAGCGGTCGAGTCCTTCGAACAGGGCGGGCACGTCCTCCATCCCCAGATCGACCAGCGTTTCCAGCGATTGCAGCTGGGCAAAGATGCCGATCAGCAGCAGGGTCGGCAGGGCCGAGACCAGCAGCGACGCGGTGTAGCCCGAGGTCTGTATCCAGAACACCCGCAGCGGCGAGGCGTCGAGGCGCAGGCGCAGGGGGCCTGCGTGTTTGTTATTCGTCAGGCGCTTCAGGCTTTCGACTCGGTAGTAGACGGCGGCGTAGAGCCACAAGAGCGCGCCGAGGATCAGGAGCGGGATGGCCAGCGCCTCGTTCGCGCCGATCACGAACAGGCCGACAAAGCCGATGCCGAGGTTGATGAAATACCACTTCAGCGCGCCGAACAGCATGGTCCAGCGGCCATCCTGATGCATCCGCGTCTCGCCGTAGAAGGTGCGGTTGGTGCGGTATTCTTCCAGCTTGAAGGTCATGCGCGGCCAGAGCAGCCCGGCGGTGATGAGCGCGAGAAACCCGTGCCAGAGCGCGCGGAGCGCGTAGCCCCATGCCCCCGGTTCGAGGCCGAAGCGCAGGCCCAGCCAGCGGGTGCGCGCGAGGATGTAGCGGCGGGCACGGTAGCGGGCGTAGAACCAGATCGGAAAGACACCGATCAGGGACAGGGTGTAGGCGGCGTAATTGCCCTGAAACAGGGAGAAGCTGGCGAACATCAGGAGCAGGTTCACGATCCCGATGTAAAACGCGAGGATGACCACGGCGATGAGGAAGCCCAGCAGCTTCTCGTAAGGATCGCCCACGTATTCCAGTGGGTAATTCCCCGGACGGATGGCGGACCACAGCCAGCGGCGCACGCGGGTCTTTTGCCAGAAACGGTAGAGGCCGAGGGTGAGGACGGTCAGCAGGCCGGTCTTGAACACGAGTTTGAACATGGGCCAGCGCTTGCCGATGAAGCGGGTGGCCCAGACGCGGTGCTCTCCTTCATCGGAGGCGATGTCGCCGGTGGTGGTCAAAATGCGTGGTCCGAAATCAGGTGTCGTGGCGCAGAGTGCCGAAATGCGCTGCCTGTGGCAAGGAATGCGAAAGGCGCGCCGGGTGGGCGCGCCTTGGTGTCAGTTGAACTTGTTGTCGCGGGGGAAGCCGCGCGGGGCCATGCGACCGGACCCGGCGCGCTTGCCGATCCATTCCTCCAGCTCGGCCTGATCGACGGTGCGGGTGCGGCCCGCCGGGTCGGACCACGAAAGGCCGGTTTCCAGCGTGAAGGTGCGCGCGTCCGACAGGCCGCCGTCCTTGTATTTCTGGAGGCGGACGCCCTTGCCCCGGCCCATTTCGGGCAGTTCGTCGAGCATGAAGACCAGAACCTTGCGGTTCTCGCCCACCACGGCGACGGCGTTGCCGGTGACGGGTTTCGCCAGCAGGGCGCGGACGGGCTCCTTGACGTTGAGCACCTGCTTGCCGGCACGGGTCTGGGCGATCACCTCGTCCTCGGGGACGAGGAAACCGTCGCCCGCGGTGGAGGCCACCAGCAGGCGCTCGCCGGGGCGATGCACGAGGATGTCGATGATCTCGACATCGTTGGGCAGGTCGATCATCAGGCGCAGCGGTTCACCCATGCCACGGCCACCGGGCAGGTTGGCCGCCATGAGCGTGTAGAACCGCCCGTTCGATCCGTAGACCAGCAGTTTATCCGTGGTTTCGGCGTGGAAGGTGAAGCGCGGTCCGTCGCCGTCCTTGAACTTCAGCTCGCGGGTGAGGTCGATGTGGCCGGTCATGGCCCGAATCCAGCCCATTTTGGAGCAGACCACGGTGACCGGTTCGCGTTCGATCATCGCCTCGAGCGGGACATCCTCGGCCTCCGTCGCCTCGGCGAAGGTGGTCAGGCGCTGGCCGCGGGTGTAGCCCTTGGTGAACTGCTTCTTGACCTCGTTCAGCTCGTCCTTGACGCGGGACCATTGCAGGTCCTCGGAAGCGAGCAGGTCCTCCAGCCCCGCGCGTTCCGCCATGAGGGCGTCGCGTTCGTTGACGAGTTCGAGTTCTTCAAGGCGGCGCAAGCTGCGCAGGCGCATGTTGAGGATGGCCTCGGCCTGCACGTCGCTGAGGCCCTCGGACCGCCCGACAAAGCGTTTCGGCACGGCGGAGGAGGTGCCGTCGTCGGCCAGAACACCGCGTTCGATGGCGTCGGGATCTTCGAGCAGGGTCAGGCCCTTGACGTCCACCCCGGCCAGCGGCGAGCGGTAGTCGCGTTCGTCCATGGCGCGCGGGATGGTGGCCTGATGCGGCTTCGACCAGTCCTCGTACATCAGCGCGGCCTTGGGGTCGTCGTCGTAGCGGATGATGTCGATCACGCGGTCGAGGTTGAGGAAGGCGATAATCAGGCCTTCGAGCACTTCGAGTCGGTTGTCGATCTTGGCCATGCGGTGACGCGAGCGGCGGATCAGCACGTCGCGGCGGAAGTCGAGGAAGGCGCGCAGGCATTCCTTGAGCGAACACACCTTGGGTGTCACGCCGTCGATCAGCACGTTCATGTTCAGCGAGAACCGCGTTTCGAGGTCCGTGTTACGGAACAGCGCGGTCATCAGGACGTCGGGGTCGACGTTTTTCGTCTTTGGTTCGAGGACCATGCGGATGTCCTCGGCGCTTTCATCGCGGACATCGGCGAGGATCGGCACCTTTTTGGTCTGGATGACCTCGGCGATGCGCTCCACCAGCTTGGATTTCTGGACCTGGTAGGGGATTTCCGTGACGACGGCCTGCCACATGCCGCGGCCCAGATCCTCGACATGCCAGCGGGCACGGAGGCGGATGGAACCGCGTCCGGTGGAATAGGCCTGCGCGATGTTCTCGGCCGGTTCGACGATGACGCCGCCGGTGGGGAAATCGGGGCCGGGCACGTATTGAAGCAGCGTGTCGTCCACGGCGTTGGGCGATTTGATGAGATGCAGGCAGGCGTTGATAAGCTCACCGATGTTGTGCGGCGGGATGTTGGTGGCCATGCCGACCGCGATGCCGGACGAGCCATTGGCCAGCAGATTCGGGTAGGAGGCGGGCAGGACGGAGGGTTCTTCGAGGCGCCCGTCATAGTTCGGACGGAAGTCGACGGCGTTTTCGTCGAGGCCGTTCAGCAGCGCCTCGGACATGACGGTCATGCGCGCCTCGGTGTAGCGCGAGGCCGCCGGGTTGTCGCCGTCGATGTTGCCGAAGTTGCCCTGACCGTCCACCAGCGGGTAGCGGATGGTGAAGTCCTGCGCGAGGCGGGCCATGGCGTCGTAGATCGCCGCGTCGCCATGCGGGTGGAAGTCGCCCATGGTATCCCCTGAAATCTTTGCAGATTTCAGGAAGCCCCCGGTGGAACTAAGTCGCAGCCTGCGCATTGCATATAGGATACGACGATGCACTGGCTTCAGCCCGTCACGCGCGTCGGGCAGCGCCCGGTGCATGATGGTCGACAGAGCATAGGTCAGGTAACGCTCCCCGATCGCTCGGCGGAGTGGCTCCGCAAGGTTGCGGGCGTTGTTTTCGGGGTCGAGATCATCGTCGCTCATGCCGGTCGTGATACCGTTGCCTTTCGGGCGCAGCAAGCGACGTTGTGGGAATCTTTCCCGCATTTTCCCTTCGGTGAGGTCGGGGAATCGGGTATTCTTGGAAATGTCGCCAAGCTGCGGGCGACGGGGCTGCTGCTGCGGTGGCTCCTTATCGGATAGTGGGGGTTCTTGGGGATGCTGCGCATTTTCCTTATCACATTTGGTGTGCTCGGTTGGGCTTGGTACGAATTGTCGGGTGGGTCGAATTTTGTGCCCGGTGAGCATGGGGTTCAGTTGCTGGCCGCTGCGCATCAGCCTGTGGCCGTCGATGAACCGACAGAGGTCGTTGCACGGGACACGCCCGCCGCCGACCTGAACGCGATCATCCAGCCTGCCGTTGCCCGGCCCGCGGTGGTGCGTGCCGCTGCCGCCCCGGTGGCCGTGGCCCCGATCCTGACCGTGGACAGCGGCAAGCAGCAGATCGTGGCGACTCCGGCGGTGTTCAGCGATGCCATGCCGGCCGACGAGGATGGCTCGGCCACCATCGAGCAGGCCGTGGCCGAGGCGGCGCTGGTGGATTACCGCACCGTGACGGCGTCGCGCGTGAACCTGCGCGGTGGTCCCTCGACAAGCTTTGACGTACTGACCCAACTGCTGCGCGGCGAAGAGGTGGAAATCCTCGACGACGCGGGCGATGGCTGGGTGAAGCTTCGCGCCTTGGACGGCAACGACATCGGCTGGATGGCGGACAGCTTCCTGACTGCTGCGAACTGAGCTTGACCTTGGTCGTGCCGCCGGGTTTCTGGGCGGCATGACACGCTCCATTCTGATCACGGGATGCTCTTCGGGCATCGGATATGACGCCGCTCACGGGTTGAAGGCCCGCGGGTGGCGTGTTTTTGCGTCCTGCCGCCAGGAGGCCGACTGCGAACGCTTCCGCGCCGAGGGGTTCGAAAGCCCGCGCATCGACTATACCGATGCGGCGACGATCCACGCGGGGCTGGCCGAGGTGCTGGCCGCGACCGGCGGCACGCTGGACGCGCTGTTCAACAACGGCGCGCATGGCACGCCGGGCGCGCTGGAGGACCTGCCGACGCAGGCCCTGCGCGAGATCTTCGAGGCGAATGTCTTTGGCTGGCACGAGTTGACGCGGGCGGTGATCCCGGTGATGCGGGCGCAGGGTCACGGGCGGATCGTGAACCATTCCAGCGTGTTGGGGCTGGTGGTGATGCCGTGGCGTGCGGCCTATACCTCGACCAAGTTTGCCATCGAAGGGCTGACGGACACGCTGCGGATCGAGATGCGCGATACGGGTATTCACGTCTGTGCGCTGAACACCGGGCCGGTGACGTCGAAAATCCGCGTCAACTCCATCCCGCATTTCGAGAAATGGGTGAATTGGGAGGCCTCGCCGCGCGCCGAACAGTACCGCGCGTCGCTGTTGAAGCGGCTTTACCAGGAGCGCGAGGGCAAGGACCTGTTCGAACTGCCGCCCTCGGCGGTGACGGAAAAGCTGATCCATGCTATCGAGAGCCCGCGCCCGAAGCCGCGCTATTACATCACCAAGGCGACATGGCTGATGGGCTTTGCCCGGCGCATCCTGACGACCCGGCGGCTGGACTGGCTGATCGCCAAAGGCTGACGTGCCGCAGGGCGGCGGGGTTCGCTTTTGTGCCGGGCAAGGCTATGTGAAAGGCGAGACCGTCCCGCGCTGACGCGGTGACGATGCGAGGGAGACGACATGGCAAACGATCCTCTATTCATCCTGATCGCGCTGGTGATGCTTGGCGTGGTGGGCGTTTTGCTGTTTGGCATCAGCAGCTTTGCCCGGGGTGGCGCGTTCAGCCGCAAGTGGTCGAACAAGGCGATGCAGTGGCGCATCGGCGCGCAATTCGTTGCGGTCGTGCTGATTCTGCTGTTCACCTACCTGCGCAGCAAGGGCTGACAAGATATTGGGGGGACCATGGTCGTTCTAAGCAAGATCTACACGCGGACCGGCGACAAGGGCGAGACGGCGCTGGGCAATGGCACGCGGGTGAAGAAGTACGATCCGCGCGTCGAGGCCTATGGCACCTCGGATGAGCTGAACTGTTTCGTCGGCGTCGCGCGGCTGGAGGCGGAGGGCGAGATGGACGTGGCGCTGTCGCGTATCCAGAACGACCTGTTCGACCTCGGCGCCGATCTGTGCCGCCCGGATATGGAGAAGGACGCTACGGCGGAATACCCGCCGCTGCGCATGGTCGAGTCGCAGGTCGTGCGGCTGGAGGCCGAGATCGACGCGATGAACGCGCGGCTGGAACCGTTGCGGTCGTTTGTGCTGCCCGGTGGGTCGAAGCTGTCGGCGCATCTGCATGTCTGCCGCACCGTAGCCCGGCGGGCCGAGCGGCTGGCGGTTGAATTGGCGGCCGACGAGGCGGTGAACGAGGCGGCGGTGAAGTACCTCAACCGTTTGTCGGACTGGTTCTTTGTCGCCTCGCGGATCGCCAATGACGACGGTCGGGCCGATGTGTTGTGGGTTCCGGGCGCGAACCGCTGACAAGCGGGGATAGGTCCTGTGGACCTTTCGGCGACCGGAAGGGCGGAGCCCCGGCCCGGAGGGCGGGCGCGAACCGCTGACAAGCGGGGATAGCTCCGGTGGACCTTTCGGCGACCGGAAGGGCCAATCGTCGAGGGGTGGTGGGTTGGAAACCCACCCTACGGTCGATCGCTTGCGGTGTGCCTTTGGCGGCGTTGCAGGTGAGTATTTTTACCAAGAAGAAGCAGGGGCGTGGTGCGTCCCTCAGAGCGGTTCGGCTTCGAGCCAGACGCCGCCTTCGGGGCGGAGGGTGAGGATCATCACCGGCTCCGGATCGCGCCCTTTGACCGGGGTGAAGCGGAAGTTGGCGAGCAGGGTCGCGAGGATGATGACGGCCTCCTGGAGCGCGAAGCTGGCACCGATGCAGATCCGCGGACCGTCGCCGAAGGGCAGGTAGGCGTAACGGTCGGGCTTGGCCTCCCAGCGGTCGGGGCGGAAGGCGTCGGGGTCGTCATAGAGCAGGTGGTGCCGGTGCAACGCGTAGATCGGGATGATGCAGGTGTCGGCCTTGCGGATTTCGCGGCCGCACAGCGTGTCCGGTGCCATGGCGGTGCGCGAGACCATCCCGGCGGGCGGGTAGAGGCGCAGCGCCTCGTCGATGACGCGGCGGATGAACGGCAGGCGGGCGACGTCTTCTCCGGTGGCGGTGTCGCCTGACAGGGTGGATTGCGCCTCGGCGCGGGCGCGGTCCTGCGCGTGCTGGTCGAAGGCGAGCAGGTAGAGCGACCACGACAGGGTGAGGGCGGTGGTTTCATGCCCCGCGACGATGAAGGTCAGAAGGTTGTCGCGCAGTTCGGCGGGCGTCATGGTGCGGCCGGTCTCCGGGTCCTCGCCCGCCTGGAGCAGGTCCATGAGGTCGGGAATGCCCTCGGACGTGCGACCTGCGCGGGCGGCGATGGCGCGGTCGGCCATGTCCTTCATCTGGGCGACGCCCCCGGCGTGAAAGGCGCGGCCCGGGCGCGGCACCCAGTCGGGCATCCCGAGGATGTCGAAGAGCGAGACCTTGCCCGCCTCGGAGATATAGGCGTCGATGGCCTTGTGCACGCCGTCGCGGTCAAAGGTGCTGTCGCCGGAAAAGGTCACGTCGGAGATGACGTCGAAGGTGGTCGAGACCATCTCGTCCAAAAAGTCGATGGCGCGCGGTCCGGCGGCGCGGATGCGCCCCACCGAGCGCGCGGCGGCGGCGCTCATGACCGGGGCGAGGTTCATCACGTTTCGGTGAGAGAAGACCGGGGCGGCGGTGCGGCGCTGCCAGCGCCAGTGCGCGCCCTCGGCGATGAACATGCTGTCACCGATGGCGGGTTTCAGCAGGTTCTTGGTGACCAGCGATTTCGGGTAATTGTCGAGGTTCTCGAGCAGCATCCGGCGGATGGCGCCGGGGTCCATTACCATGTGCCAGCGTTTGCCGGTCTTGCCGGAGACCATGGGCTGACGGGCGGCCAGTTCGGGGATGATGGACAGGACGTTGCGGCGGGTGGCCTGCAACGAGGCCCACAGGCCCATGGGTTGCGTCACCAGCGGGACCTTTACGGGACGGCGTTCGGGCTTCATCTCGGTCATGGCGGGCCTCGGCCTGTTGTATCCCTGCAAACATAGGCGGGAATGCGCCATTGACAAAGGGGGGTGCGATTGCACGGGCGTCACCGCTGCGCTAGGGGACGAAGCAGCCATGAGGGGATGTTCATGATCCGTGTTCTTGCCATTCTGACGGTATTGCTGGGGCTTGCGGCCTGTACGGACGCGACGCAGGACCTGTCGCGCCCGGTGGAACCGCTGGGCAATTTCACGCTGGGGCATTCCATCGTGGTGGCCCCCAATGCCCAGAAACTGCTGGTGTCGCGGGATGCGACCTCGGAAGAATGGATCGAGACGGTGGATGCCGCCATCGAGAAGCGGTTCCGACGGTTCTCGGGCGGCAAGTATTACCACTTTGGCATCTCGGTCGAGGCGTTCAGCCTGCCGCCGCCCATCGTGCCCGGCAAGTCGGCGCTGGCGCTGCGTCTGACGGTCTGGGACGACGCGGGTAAGAAGAAGATGAACGAGGAGACCGAGCTGATCCACGTGATCCAGGTCTTCGAATCGCGTTTGCAGCTGACCCGCGAGGAGCAGATGCAGAAGCTTGCCGACCAGGCCGCGTTGCAGATCGAGGACTGGTTGCGTGAACGCATGGCCGAGGACGACTGGTTCCGCGCGCCGGTCGGCGAAACCATTCCGGCGGATGCCGTTGTTGTGGCAACACCGACACCCGCAGCGGGTGGCTGATCGAAGCGCTTGATTTTCCCTGCCCGACTCAATAAACGGCGCGCGATGGAAACCCGGGCCCGCCAGTGTGGCCCCCAAACCGCGAGGCGTCTGAGAAGATGGCAAAAGGTAAGTTTGAACGCAGCAAGCCGCACTGCAACATCGGCACGATCGGTCACGTTGACCACGGCAAGACGACGCTGACGGCTGCAATCACCAAGTACTTCGGCGAATTCAAGGCCTACGACCAGATCGACGGCGCGCCGGAAGAGAAGGCCCGTGGTATCACGATCTCGACCGCGCACGTGGAATACGAGACCGAAGCGCGCCACTACGCGCACGTCGACTGCCCCGGCCACGCCGACTACGTGAAGAACATGATCACCGGTGCGGCGCAGATGGACGGCGCGATCCTGGTGGTGAACGCCGCTGACGGCCCGATGCCGCAGACGCGCGAGCACATCCTGCTGGGCCGCCAGGTGGGTATCCCCGCCATGGTCGTGTTCATGAACAAGGTTGACCAGGTCGACGACGAAGAGCTCCTCGAGCTCGTCGAGATGGAAATCCGCGAACTGCTGTCGACCTACGACTTCCCGGGCGACGACATTCCGATCATCGCAGGCTCGGCTCTGGCCGCAATGGAAGGCCGCGACCCGGAAATCGGCGAGAACAAGATCCGCGAACTGATGGCCGCCGTGGACGAGTACATTCCGCAGCCGCCGCGCGCCACCGACCAGCCGTTCCTGATGCCGATCGAAGACGTGTTCTCGATCTCGGGTCGTGGTACGGTTGTTACGGGGCGTGTCGAGCGTGGCGTGGTGAACGTTGGTGACGAACTGGAAATCGTCGGCATCAAGGACACCACCAAGACGACCTGCACCGGCGTGGAAATGTTCCGCAAGCTGCTGGACCGCGGGGAAGCCGGCGACAACATCGGCGCGCTGCTGCGTGGTATCGACCGTGACGCGGTCGAGCGTGGCCAGGTGCTGTGCAAGCCGGGTTCGGTGAAGCCGCACACCAAGTTCGAGTGCGAGGTCTACATCCTGACCAAGGAAGAAGGCGGCCGTCACACGCCGTTCTTCAAGAACTACCGTCCGCAGTTCTACTTCCGCACGACCGACGTGACCGGCACGGTTGAGCTGCCCGAGGGCACCGAGATGGTGATGCCGGGCGACAACCTGAAGTTCAACGTTGAACTGATCGCACCGATCGCCATGGAAGACGGCCTGCGCTTCGCAATCCGCGAAGGCGGCCGCACCGTCGGCTCGGGCGTCGTGTCCAAGATCCTGGCGTAAGCCG
>NZ_JBNAGB010000018.1:0-100733 GCF_049800975.1 Sagittula sp. S175 | reverse complement strand
TTCCTCGGTTTGGTGGTCATAGCGAAAGCAATACACCCAGTCCCATCCCGAACCTGGCCGTTAAGTGCTTCCACGCCAATGGTACTGCGTCTCAAGACGTGGGAGAGTAGGTAACCGCCAAACCTAGCAAAGACACAACTCTCTATACAAAACATAATACAAAATTGACGCGGGGTGGAGCAGCCCGGTAGCTCGTCAGGCTCATAACCTGAAGGTCGCAGGTTCAAATCCTGCCCCCGCAACCAAATCCAAATGCCTCAAAGGCCCGCCATCACGGCGGGCCTTTGGCGTTCGCAGCAGCTCCTTTTCCTTAAAAACTTAATCGCTCACAGGCACGATATGGGTCCTTCACTCATCGCGACAGGTGTATTTGGGGATTAGGTTTCTCGTCTGGCTCAAGCGAGCGGCAGGCTTGAACCGGTGCCTGGTTCGCCAGTTGGGACAGGGTTGGCAAAAATTTCGCTTCAACCGGTGCAGATTTTGTTGGGAAGTGCGTGACCTGCCCCCTGTCGGTCCCTCACTGTGATGTAGAGTCTGCGCCAACTCTGAAGGAGCAGACTTATGCGAAGGTGAACCGCCCCGGGTTTGCCGGAGGCTGATTTTCGTTAGTTAAGCGGCCATGTCTTCTGCGTAGAGGTTGGCTTCTGCCTCGGCTGGCGGGATATTCCCGACGGGCTCGAGCAGGCGGCGGTTGTTGAACCAGTCCACCCATTCCAGCGTGGCATATTCGGTTGCCTCGAAGCTGCGCCATGGGCCGCGACGGTGAATGACTTCGGCCTTGTAGAGGCCGTTGATCGTTTCGGCCAAGGCATTGTCATAGCTGTCGCCAACACTGCCGACCGATGGTTCGATGCCGGCTTCGCCCAGCCTTTCGGTGTAGCGAATGTACGGATATTGCGAGCCGCGATCGCTATGATGCACCAGCGGCATGGCCGTTGTCGGCCTTCGGTCATGGACTGCCTGCTCCAGTGAATCCAGGACAAGACCCGTCTGAGCCGAGGTGCTGGCGCGCCAGCCGACGATCTTGCGCGCGTTGGCGTCGATGACGAAAGCGACATATACGAACCCCTTCCAGGTGGCGACATAGGTGAAATCGCTGACCCACAGCATATTGGGCGCGGGGACGCGGAACTCGCGTTTCACCTTGTCCAGAGGACACGGGGCGTTCTTGTCGGTGATCGTTGTCCTATGTGGCTTGCCGCGGATAATGCTCTGGATATCCATGTCCCGCATGAGCCGTGCCACCGTGCAACGCGCGACAACGAAGCCTTCCCGGACAAGCTGCCGCCAGACCTTACGGACGCCGTAGATCTTGTAGTTCTCCTCCCAGACACGTTCGATCTCGGGCCGCAGGACAGAATCACGACGGGCGCGGTCCGACAAACGGGCCGGATTGGCCCGCTTCGCAAAATGATCATAGTAGGTGGAGGGGGCGATCGGCAGCACCGTGCAGATCGGCTCGACCCCATGCGCATCACGATGCGCCTCAATGAAATCCACCATTACTTCGACCGGCGGTCGAGCTCCGCCATCGCAAAATATGCGCTCGCTTTCCGCAGGATCTCGTTGGCCTGCCGGAACTCTCGGTTCTCCCGCTCCAGCGCCTTCATCCTCTCGGCCATGTCGCTGGGTATGCCTGCGCGCTTGCGACTGTCGACCTCGGCCTTCTTGACCCAGTCGTTCAGCGTGTTCGCCGAACACCCGATCTTCGCTGCGATCGACGTGATCGCCTGCCAGCGGGAGCCATGCTCGCCCTCGTTGCCGAGAACCATCCGCACCGCGCGCTCGCAGACTTCGGGGGAAAACTTATTCGTGGTCTTGCTCATGATGCTCCAACCTACTCAAGAGTTGGAGCCTCCGGCAAACCCGGAGCGGTTCAAACGGCAGTTGATGTGGCAGTCGGACTACAACCTGCTGTTCCGGTGGTTCGTCGGCCTGGGGATCGATGATCCTGTATGGGTCGCAACCGTGTTCACGAAGAACAGGGACCGACTGCTGACCACAGATATGTCCCGCAAGATCATGGCCGCCATCCTGGCGCATCGGGAGGTGGCACCACTGCTGTCCGACGATCACTTCTCGGTCGATGGGACTCTGGTGAAGGCATGGGCGTCGATGAAATGCTTCCAGCCGAAGGTCAACGAAGCGCCCGACGGGGACGACGACCCGGGTGATCCGCCAGATGACGGTGCCTCGCCCGTATCCTCCCCTGACCAATCCTCCACCAAGCCTGAACCGATGACCCGCCCCACACGCCGCAACGGTAACGCCGGAGTCGACTTCCGAGGTGAACGACGCTCGAACGCGACACACGCGTCGATGACCGATCCCGAGGCCCGGCTGTTCAAAAAGTCGCCCGGCGCCGGCGCCATGCTGTGCTTCATGGGGCATAGCCTGATGGAGAACCGTTCCGGCCTGATCGTGCAGGCCGATCCCACACGGGCGGATGGCCACGCCGAGCGCCGTGCCGCTATCGACATGCTCCATCGGCACTCGCCCGGTTCGACGCGGCGCCTGGGCCACGCGCCGCGTCCTGGCATGGCGGGTGTCGATAACGCTGGACGCAGGCTTCTGCATCGAGGCGCTGGAGGAAGCCTTGGCCCGCCACGGTCAGCCCGAGATCTTCAACTCGGATCAGGGCAGCCAGTTCACATCCACCGACTTCATCAAGGTTCTGGCGGCCCGGCAGATCAAGATCAGCATGGACGGTAAAGGCGCATGGCGCGACAACGTCTCCGTCGAGCGCCTGTGGCGGAGCATCAAGTACGAGGAGGTCTACCTTCGGGCCTACGCCAGCGTGTCCGAGGCGCGTGCCGGGATCGGGCGTTACATCGGCTTCTACAACGGCCGCCGTTCCCACTCATCGCTTGACGGCAGGACGCCTGATCAAGCCTACTCAACCCGCTTCTGCTCGATCTGGCAGCGGCGTAACCGAGGCGGAAAACCACTTAGAAAACGCCCGGAACCTGTTCAGGCAAACCGAACCACCTCTGAGTTCACCAGCCGGGCCATCCTGAAATGGGCCGACGAGAACACCGTGCCGTGGCATTACATCGATCCCGGCAAGCCGCAGCAAAACGCCTTCATCGAAAGCTTCAACGGCAGCTTGCGCGACGAGCTTCTGAACGAGGAGATCTTCGACAGTCTCGATGACGCGCGACGTAAGCTGGCCCTGTGGCGCTACGACCACAACACGGTCAGGCTGCACTCATCCCTGGGAAACCTGACGCCATAGCAAGCGCGCCGAGCGCTTGAGCAATTTGAGGCCTCCGCGCCCGGCGCGCTTGCGCAAGACGATGAAGCCGAATACCCAAATCCAACCTGCAGAATCTCGTTATGAATGAGGGACCGGCAGGGGCAGGTCAGCTCGCCTGTCGCTGGCTCGGCCGGTCGCAACGAGTTGAAAGTTTTTTGAAAAAAATTTCGGATCGGCGGAACCATTCAATTTCCAACAGCGTTGAAACACCTAGGGGATGTGTGACCAATCGGGACAAAAGTTTAATAATGACAGCATTCGACAACAGGTCGTCCGTACATGGCGGCTTTCGCCACGTGCTCCGAGGCGAAACGAAGGCGGCGCATGATGGCGCAGAAGCAATATTCGCCCGGTTCCATGACGATCCGGAAACTGAAATGACATGGTTCTTGGCCGCGCAGCGTGCCGGGCTTGGTGCGCTGTCGCTGGCGCGGACGGAAGGCGAGAGCCGCCTTTGCGAGGTGGTGTTGGAGGATCTGATCGAACGGCTGGATTTCGACCTTGCGGTGCGCGGCGCGCGGGCGGTCCCGGTGCTGGCGGACCGTACCTTGGCGGGGGCAGGCGTGGACTACATCGTTCTGGGGTCACGTCTGGGGACGGAAGTCATGCGGCGAATGCTTTCTGAGCGCTTGGGCCGGGCCGCACTCCCGACGTATTTCCTTGCGCCAAGCGACGGCGGTCTGTGGCAGCGGCATTGCGCGGCGTTGAACGCCGTGGCGCTGCACAGTGTCGAGGCAGCGCGCATCCGCGCCGACGTGCTGCATGGGTTCGAGGTGTTCACCCGTGCTGCTGAGGCGCAGCCTGAAGTACGTGGGGAAGCCGCATGACCGCACCTGACAATCTCCAGCGGACCCAGAGCGTTGATCTGACGAACTGTGACCGAGAGCCGATCCATCAACTTGGGCGCGTGCAATCCTACGGCGCGCTGGTGGCGGTGTCGTCGGACTGGCTGGTGCAGCATGTGTCCGAGAACCTGTTGCAGATCCTTGGGGTTGATGTGGACGATGCGCTGGGGCGTCCGCTGTATGAGTTGATCGTGTCGGACGGGTTCGATCGCATCCGCGACAGCCTGCGGCTGGTGGATGCCCGGGATTCGGTCACGCGGTTGTTCGGTGTGGCCTTGAAGGCGTCGGGGCAGAGTTACGACATCTGCCTGCACCAGTCCGGCCAGACGTTGATCGTCGAGTTCGAACCGAAGACCGAAAGCCGTCAGCGCGATGTGCTGACTGAGGTCTATCCACACATTGCGGGGCTGCGGAAGACCGGCGACCTGCGGTTGCTGGCGCGGGACGCGGCGCGCAGCCTGCAGCAGATCGCGGGCTTTGACAGCGTGATGGTCTACCAGTTCCAGCCCGATCAGTCGGGCAAGGTGATAGCCGAACAGCGCCTTGACGGCAAGGCGCGCTACGACGGGATGATGTTCCCGGCCTCTGACATCCCGGTGCAGGCCCGGGCCTTGTACACGCGGTCCTTGCTGCGGTTGATCGCGGATGTGAACGATCCGGGCAGCCCCATCGTGCCCGGTGTCAGCCTGATGGGCGAGCCGCTGGACCTGTCTTTGGCCGTGACGCGCTCGGTCTCGCCGATTCATATCGAGTACCTGAAGAACATGGGCGTGCAGGCGTCGATGTCGGTGTCGATCATGAAGGACGGCAAGCTGTGGGGCCTGTTCGCCTGCCACAACGACACGCCATGCTACATCGACTACGAGCGCCGCACGGCGGTCGAGATGTTCGCGCATATGTTCAGCTACGAGCTCACCAACTTTGACGAGCGTGAGCGCAAGGCCGTGGAGGACGGGGCGCGGCGCCTTCAGACGCATCTGATGGCGCATATGGCCAACGGGGCGTCGCTGGACAAGAGCCTGCTGGCGGTGTCCGAGGAGATCCGCAACATCATCCCGCATGACGGGTTGCTGCTGTACGAGAACGAGGAATTGCGCAAGACCGGCGACGTGCCGACCGAGGACGAGTTCCGCGAGATCTGCCGGATGCTTGATCGTGGCATGGGGACGCAGGTGTTTGCCACCGACCGGATGGCGAATTTCCTTGAAACGGCGCGGGAGTACGAGGATCGGACCGCCGGGATCATGGCGATCCCGATTTCCAAGCGCCCGCGCGATTACCTTGTGCTGGTGCGCCGCCCGGTGTCCGAAACGATACAATGGGCCGGTGATCCGACGAAGCCCGTGACGGTTGGTCCGAACGGGACGCGCCTGACCCCCCGCAAGTCCTTCGACGTCTGGAAAGAGACCGTGCGCGGGCGGTCCGTCCCTTGGGCTGCGCGCGAGGTGCATGCCGCCGAACAGTTGCGGACGGTGCTGCTGGAGATTTTCCTGAAGGTCACGGATGCGCAGAACCTCGAACGCAAGCGGGCGCAGGAGCAGCAGCAACTGCTGATCTCGGAACTGAACCACCGGGTGCGCAACATCCTGAACCTGATGCGCGGTCTGCTGGCGCAGTCGTCTTCCAGTGCCCGGTCGCTGGAAGAGATGACCGCCAACCTCGACGGGCGGATTCAGTCGCTGGCGCGGGCGCATGACCAGCTGACGTCGGAGCAATGGGAACCCACTTCGCTGCGCGCCCTGATCCGCACCGAGTTGGAGGCCTTTGCCGACCGCAAGTCCGCCCGGCTGGTGATGACCGGCCCGGATGCGATGATCTCGCCGCAGGCGTTCACCACGATGGCGCTGGTGATCCACGAACTGACCACCAACTCGATCAAGCACGGCGCGCTGTGCGACCAAAGCGGCAAGGTCTATGTCGACCTCGCGGTGGATGGCAGCGGCGGCCTTTTGATCGACTGGAAGGAACGGGGCGGCCCGCCCGTGACGCCGCCGAAACGGCGCGGTTTCGGATCGACGATCATCGAGAACTCGATCCCGCACGAGCTGCGCGGGGATGCCGAGATCTCCTACAAGATGACCGGGGTGGAGGCGCATTTCCGGCTGCCGCCGCGGGCGATCTCGCAGATCGTAGAGGATCATGACACGCAACCGCCGATGGAACTGCCGTCTATGACCAATGAGGGCGGTGCGAATGGTTTGACCGGCAAGGGGATGGTGCTCGAGGATACGCTTATCATCGCCATGGACGCCGCCGAGATACTCAAGGATTTGGGGGCGGCAGACGTGAAGATCGTGTCTTCGGTCGCGGCGGCCATGTCTTGGCTCGATTCCAATACGATCGACTTTGCGCTGCTGGACGTGAACCTTGGTGACGAGCAGTCGCTGCCGGTGGCAGAACGGTTGGCGGAAGCGGGCATTCCCGTGGTGCTGGCGACAGGCTACGGCGCGGCGCAGGAACTGGTCGATCTGTATCCCAAGGGGACGGTGATCGTGCAGAAACCGTTCTCGCAAAGCGCGCTGGAAGCGGCGTTTGCCAAGGCTGACAGTTAAGGCGTTTTTCTATGTTAAACACGATTACATGCCCGCAGCAAATGTTGCGGGCAGAGCTAAGATTAGGTTAAATTATTTCTTCAGAGGTTTCGATTCCACGCAGCGTGTGCATGGGATTGTCTGAGAGGAAATGCCCATGGATGTCATCGTTGCCTCGGAGCAGGCGAATGCTTCGACCATCTCCGCGATGGTGGGCTACCTGGAACAACGCTCTGCCGTCTGCGCAAAGGTACTGAACCGGAACGGGGAGGTCGTTGCGATCAACCGCCGCGGCCTCGAACTGTTGAAGGTCGACGTTCAGGACATCTGCGGCAAGATGTGGACGGCCTTCTGGAACGGCGAGACCCAGTCCGCCGCAGAGGCATCGGTACGCGAAGCGTTTGACGGACGGCCGTCGCGGTTCGTGGGTGATTTCCACGGCACCGGCGAGCGGACGGTCTGGGAGGTTGAGACCTTTCCGCTGGAGCGCGATGACGAGGGAGTGAAGACGATCCTCGTGATTTCGGTCAACATCACGGCGGCAGCCGGAGCGGACGAGCACACACAGAATATAGAAGTGATGCGCGCCTTGTCGGACACGCTGCACGCCATTTCGAACCTCTCGAGTATCAGCACCTCCAGCGCGCGGCTGCTGTCGCGCAACCAGGATGATCCGATGGTGCAGGACGTGGCAAAGGGGCTGGACGATGCCGCACGCCGCGCGGGCGACGCGGTGAAGATGCTGCGCGAGATTGCACAGCAGATCAGGAACTGAGCCGGGGGCGGCTCAGACCATTTCGATCACGCCCTTGTCGATGGCCAGGACATAGCCCCGGCGGGCGATGTTCTTGACCAGCAGTTCCGATACGATCTGGTTGCCCAACCCGTCGCGCAGGCGTTTGATCCGCGTGGCTCCGGCGGCCTCTTCGCAGTCGGTTTCCGCCTTGCCCGAGATCATGGATTCGATCTGCGCGCCGGTCAGCATCTCGTCGTCCAGACGTGCCTCGGCCAATACGGCGAGGGTTTCCATCATGGCGTCCGTCAGCTTGAACCCCATTGTGTTGAGGTAGACGGTGTTTTCCTCGCGCGAGATGATGAGCGACGAGACCTCGATCCCGGAGCGTTCCACCTGCGCCATGCGGCGGTTCATGGCGACCAGCATGACGAGAAACACCAGCGCGGCGACCATGAGCGCGGCGGCGAAGAGCAGCAGGATCAGGATGATGATGCGGTAGCTTGTCAGCACGTCGGCAAAGGCGGTGCCGGATTGCGCCAGCACTTCGAGCAGCTTCAGTTCCGCATCGCTGGTCAGCGTGTCGTTTTCGACAAAGATGCGTTCCACCCGCGCGTTGAAGGCATTGGCGTCGGGCAGGGTGAACAGCAGGACCGCGCCCGCCAGCAGCAGGGTGCCGACGATGGCGGCGATGCCTCCGATGACGATGCGTCCGCCGGAGCGGCGGCTGTCGGAAAGCGAGACCTCGGTCGATTGCATATGGTTCAGTTCCCCGGCGTCGTGCCCGTGACTTTCAACAGGATCCAGCCGCGCGCGGCAAGGGCTGCGCGGGTGTCGGCTTCGACCTGCGCGTCCGAGGTGCAGGCGGGCAGCGTGACGGTGCCGACGTCGAGGCGCAGGGGGTCGTCCTGCTTGGCCTTGTAGGCGACGATGCAGTCGGCGGCGGCCAGCGCCGGGGCGAAAAGGGCAAGGGCCAGAAGGGCCGGGGCGATGATCTGTTTCATGCCGCCAACCTGCGCTTTGACTGCGTGAAATTCAATAACAACGGGGATCTGAGGCGCGCGATATTCGATAACGGGTGGGTGATATTGCGATGATCCGTCCGGTGGGGGAAGCGTGGTGGCACGAGGTTCAGACACATCAGGACTGCAACCGGACACAGGCCCACCTCAACCCGAAAGGACTGCCCCAATGGCCCTCAAGCATCTGAAGTTCATCACCGCGATTCTCACCGCTGGCGCGTTTGTCGCCACCTTGTCGACGGCGGCCCCGGCGCATGCGGGCAATCGGGACGGTGTGAAGATCATCCTTGGAACGGCGGCGACGATCCTGCTGCTCAACGAGGTGACCAAGCATCAGAAGAAGAAGGACCGCAAGGAGCAGCGGGCCCATGCGCCGATCTCGCCGGCACCAGCGCCGCAGATGAACAGCCATGTCCGGCAGGACCAGCGCGGCAGGGGGGAGCGTTTCCAGGGCCACCATGATCGCCACGACCGTTTCGAGCGTAGCCGCCCCACCGCGCTGCCGCGTCAGTGCCTGCGCGACACCCGTCATCAGGGGCTGGTGATGGGCGCTGGCTGCCTGAACCGCAATTACGACGGAGCGCGTGCGCTGCCGGGGGCGTGCCGGACCGAGTTCCGCAACAATGGCAAGTTCCGTCAGGGCTACGACTACAGCTGCCTGCGCAGCCGCGGGTTCGCCTTGGCGCGCCGCTGACACCGCAAAGCCATCGGCCGGTGCGCGGCGTGGGATGATCCCCCTCTCGACCGCCGCGCACCGAAATCGAGCAGAGCCCCGGACTGTCCCCCGGGGAATGGGGCGAGAGCCTCCGCGGGAAGGGCCTTTGGGCCCTTCCTTCTTGCGTCAGTCGGTGATGATGACGGGGGCGTCGAGCGGGTATTCCTGCAGGTTCGCGGTGTCGCCGATGCGGTCCACCACGGCAAACAGCCCCGGCGCGTGCAGCGGGGTCAGCACGCCGTGCCAGGTGCCGCGATGAAAGTTCACACCCTGTCCGGGCGCGGCGCGAAAGGCGTGGATCGCGCCGGGCGTGTCACCGGCCTCGGCCACGATCACCAGCCAAGGGTGGGCGTGCATCGGCAGGAAGGCCTGGCTGCCCTCGGGGTGACGCTCGACGAGGTCGAGGCGGTAGGGCAGGTCGCGCGGCTCGGCGTCGAAGATCGAGAGGCCCGCCCGCCCGCCGGGGCCGAAGTCGAGCCTCGCCCGGTCGTGAAACCGCCCGCATTTCCCGAGGTTGATGATCTTGTCGGGTGCGCCCGCCGCTTCGAGGACGTCTCCGAAGGGGGCAAAGGCCTCGGCGGTCAGGGGCTGGATCTGGATGTGTTGCATGGGGCCTCGCACGTTTTCGGAGAAGGATAGGGCGCGGGACGGGGTGGGGGAAGCGGGATGTTCGGTTGCGCTGTGCGGGCGGCTTGCTACCATGGCGGAAGCCAAACGGGGGTGTGGTATGAAACAGGCGGTCGTGATCCTGCACGGCATGGGCGAGCAGATCCCCATGCAGACGCTGAATTCCTTTGTCGATACGGTCTGGACCCGCGATCGGTCACTGGTCGACAAGGATCGCCCCGACCCGGACACCGGCGGCAAGCGCACCGGCAATGTTTCTTGGGCCAAGCCCGACACCCGCAATACCTCGGCCGAGCTGCGGCGGGTGACGACCGAGCAGGACGATGCGGGCAACTACACGGATTTCTACGAATATTACTGGGCGCACATGATGCAGGGGAACACCTGGGAACATGTGAAGGCCTGGATCATGGACCTGCTCTTTCGCAGGCCGCCCGAGCGCGTGCGTCATGCGTGGATCGTGCTATGGGTCCTGACGCTGATCGTGGGCGGGGTGACGCTGTGGGGGCTGTGGCCGCGTCCGGCGCCTGCGCCCTGGGTGGTCTTTGTCTCGGCGCTGTTCGGGATCGCGGCCACGGGGTTCGTGTCGAACGTGCTGGTCAAGCGGTTCGGCGACGTGGCGCGCTACGTGAAGGCCTGGCCCGCCAATGTCGCCCGCCGCAAGGAGATCCGCGAGACCGGGGTCAAGCTGCTGAAGGACCTGACGGAGTGCGGCGATTACGACCGGATCATCGTGGTGGCGCATTCGCTGGGCACAATCGTTGCCTATGACATGCTCACGCAGCTGTTCGCACAGTACAATTCGGACATCGGGCGCGACACCGGCCCGCAGCCGCAGCGCCACCGGCTGGAAGATATGATCCGCGCCGCGCGCGACGGCGGGACGCTGGATCTGGATGCCTACCAAGCGCAGCAGGCGAAGGTTCTGGAAGAGGCGCGGGCGCTGGGCTTCAAGTGGTGTATCAGCGATTTCGTGACGCTGGGCGCGCCGCTGACCCATGCGGAATTCCTGGTGGCGGACAGTCGTGCGGACCTGCGGGCAAAGCAGGCGCGGCGGCGCTTGCCGACCTGTCCGCCGGTGCTGGAGTTCGATGGGACGACGAAGCTGCATCACTTCACCTATTCTAACGCCCGCGGGCGCAAGCCGGAGGATCGCCGAGTGCCGCATCACGCGGCGCTGTTTGCCTACACGCGCTGGACGAACCTCTATGCGCCGGAAAAGGCCATCGTCACCGGCGATCTGATCGCGGGTCCGGTGGGCGAGGTGTTCGGGCTGGAACACGAGGGCCGCGTGATACAGGGCGTACGCGATATTGCCGTGCTGCCCCGTCTGGCGGCTGACGGATCGGTGGCCAAGGGGCATCGGCGGTCGGGCTTTGCGCACAACAATTACTGGGCGATGGACAAGGGCACCGAAACCGATGAGGTCGCGGTGCCCTGGCATATCGAACAGCTGCGCAAGGCGCTGGGCCTGTTGCAGAAAAGGTAGGTTACAGCAGCGCTTCGAGCCGCAGGCGGGCGATGCGTTCGACCTGACGGCAGGCCTCGGCGAATTCGGTCTCTGCGTCGTTGTCGAGGCGTCGCTGGAAGGCGTCGAGGATCTGCGCCTTTGTGTGGTCGCGGACGGCGATGATGAAGGGGAAGCCCTGCTTTTCCGTATAGGCGGCGTTCAGTGCCTCGAACTGGCTGCGTTCGGCGTCGGTCAGCGCGTCCAGTCCCGCCGAGGCCTGCTCGGAGGTGCTGTCCTCGGTCAGGCGCTGGGCCTTTGCCAGTTTGCCCGCCAGATCAGGGTGGGCGCGCAGCACGGCGAGGCGCTCGTCGGGCGTGGCGCGGCGGAAGGCGCGGGCCAGCGCATTGGCCAGACCTGCGGGGCGGTCGTGGGCCGGACCCAGTTCGAGGTCGAAGGCGCGTTCGGCCACCCATGGGGAGTGCTCGTAAATCCCGCCGAAGGTGCCGACAAATGTGTCGTGGTCCATCTCGCTGGGGCGGGGTTTGCGGACGGGCGGATGGGTCTTTGCCCAGTGCTGCGCGATGTCGATGCGGCGGGCGACCCAGACGTCATCGAACTGCTGGATATGGTCGAGGAAGCGCATGAGGCCCGCGATCTTGCCGGGGCGACCGACAAGGCGGCAATGCAGGCCGACGCTCATCATGGCGGGTTTGCCGGCGTGGCCCTCGGCGCGGAGCGTGTCGAAGGCGTCGATCAGGTATTCCTCGAAATCATGCCCGGTGACCCAGCCCGGCGCGCCCGCAAAACGCATGTCGTTGGCTTCGAGCGTGTAGGGAATGACCAGCTGGTCGCGGTCCCCGACACGCAGCCAGTAGGGCAGATCGTCATCGTAAGTGTCTGAGATATATCCCAGAACGCCAGTCTCGGCGGTGAGGCGCACGGTGTTCATCGAGCAGCGGCCGGTGTACCAGCCGCGCGGCGCGTCGCCCACGACCTCGGTGTGCAGGCGGATGGCTTCGGCGATCTGGGCGCGCTCGACCTCTTCGGGCATGTCCTTGTGTTCGATCCACTTGAGCCCATGCGAGGCGATCTCCCACCCGGCGTCCTTCATGGCCTCGACCTGTTCGGGACTGCGCGCCAGCGCCGTGGCGACGCCATAGATGGTCAGCGGCAGGTTGCGCTGGGTGAAAAGGCGGTGCAGGCGCCAGAACCCGGCGCGCGCTCCGTATTCGTAGATCGATTCCATGTTCCAGTGACGCAGGCCGGGCCAGGGCTGCGAGCCGGGAATGTCCGACAGGAAGCCTTCGGACCCGGTGTCGCCGTGCAACAGGTTGTTTTCGCCGCCTTCCTCGTAGTTCAGGACGAACTGGACACAGACCTTTGCCCCGTTGGGCCATTGCGGATCGGGGCGGTTCGGGCCGTAGCCGATCATGTCGCGGGGGTAGCGGTTCATATGGAAGTCCTCTTTGCCGTCGCTTCCTGCAAAGCGGATTTGCCGGGGGCTTGGCAAGGGGGAGAGTGCGCATTGTGCCATGGCATCAGGCGAGGCGCCTTGTTCGCGGGCAGGGCCATAAGGTTGACGCAGGGTGCATGGAGCGAGCGGTCGCGTGAACGCAACGCACGCTGATAGATATGGGGGCGGTCTGGGTCAAATCCACAAGGCTGTTAGTGCATGTTCACCATACTTAACCTGCTTGAAGGGGTGAACCGGCCGGATTGCCGGGGTTTTCCGGCCGGTTGTTAACCGGATTCTTGTCTGGATTGTTTTTGGAATTTTAAGTCGCCTTCATGTGGGGTGCGGGCGTTAATCGTGCAAATTTTCTGATCGCCTGAGGGCGGAGACTTGGTATTTCTCCGGGGCCCTTTCCTTGGAAGAAAGCGGCGGGATGCACCGCAAATCGGTCCATATGGACAACCGGCCCTGGCGCGCCTATCTAAACCCACCATGGCCAAGAAACCGAAGACAGACCCGAACTACAAGATCATCTCCGAGAATCGGAGGGCGCGCTACGATTATGCCATCGAGGATGACATCGAGTGCGGGATCATCCTCACGGGGTCCGAGGTGAAATCGCTCCGTGAGAAGTCCGGCAACATCGCCGAGAGTTACGCTGCCGTCGAGGAGGGCGAGCTGTGGCTGGTGAACAGCTACATCGCGCCCTACGAGCGCGCCATGTTCAAGCACGAGGAAAAGCGGCGCCGGAAGCTTTTGGTTTCGAAAAAAGAGCTTTCCAGACTGTGGAATGTGACCCAGCGCCAAGGCATGACCCTCGTTCCTCTGGTGATGTATTTCAACCATAAGGGGATCGCCAAGATCAAGCTGGGCATCGCCAAGGGTAAGAAAAACCACGACAAACGCGAGACGGAAGCCAAGCGGGATTGGTCCCGCCAGAAGCAGCGGCTTCTCAAGCAGTCGTAACGGGGAAATTTCCCTCACAGCTTCCCGTAGAAACTGGTAACACGTCTTGGTAGAGCCGGGTCGCGTCAAAGTTGGGCGCGTCTCAGCGTGAAAGGCAAGATGGGAATGGGCGTCGTGATCGGGCTGATCGCGGGCGTCTCGGGGGCAATGCTCGTGGGGCGCCTGATACGGGGATATGATCAGGGGTGGATCGTGAGCGGGCTGGCGGGCCTTCTGGGGGGCGGGCTGGCGCTGGCTGCACTGGGGTTGCCGGGTGCGCATGGTCTTGCCTATGCGCCGCAGGGGTCAGTGGTGGTCCTGCTGACGCAGCAGGCGCTGGCCGGGCTGGTCGGCGGTGCGGTGATCCAGGGCACCGTGGGATTTCTGCGCGATTTGCTGTTGAAATAAGGGATTTGCGGCGCGGCGCGGCACCGGATCACCTTGCATGATCGCGCGCGCTTGCCTAAGCGTGTGCTGCAAGGCAACGCGAGGTGCATGATGGCCACTGACGATCCCAAGGTGCTGGTTTCGACGGACTGGCTGTCGAAACATCTCAACGACCCGGACCTGCGCATTCTGGATGCCAGCTGGTATCTTCCGGACATGGGGCGCGACGCAAAGGCGGAATACGCCGAGGCGCATATCCCCGGAGCGCGGTTCTTTGACATCGACGACGTGTCCGACGCGCGGTCCGAGCTGCCGCACATGGCGCCGGAGCCGGAGAAGTTCATGTCGCGGATGCGCGCCATGGGCGTGGGCGACGGGCATCAGGTGGTGGTCTATGACGGCGCGGGCGTGTTCTCGGCGGCGCGGGTCTGGTGGCTGTTCAAGCTGATGGGCAAGGACGACATCGCCGTGCTGGACGGTGGTCTGCCGAAGTGGCAGGCCGAGGGCCGCGAGATCGAGGATCTGCCGCCGGTGATCCGCGACCGCCACATGACGGTGCGGCGTCAGGCGCATCTGGTGCGCGACGTGACGCAGGTCAGCGCCGCGGCCAAGCTGAAGGATCACGAGATCCTCGACGCGCGATCCCTCGGCCGCTTTGCCGGGGCAGAGCCCGAGCCGCGCGCGGGTCTGCGCTCGGGTCATATTCCTGGCTCAAAGAGCATGCATTATAAGCGCCTGTTGACGGAGGAGGGCAGCCTGAAGGCGCCCGACGCCCTGCGCGCGGAATTCGAGGCGGCAGGCGTCGACCTCTCGAAGCCGGTCATCACGAGCTGTGGCTCGGGGGTGACGGCGGCCATCATCAACCTGGCGTTGGAGGTCATCGGCAAGACGGACCACGCGCTGTATGACGGGTCATGGGCGGAATGGGGTGCATTCCCGACGCTGCCCGTCGCTACCGGAGAGAACTGATGTTCGAACTTCTCAAGGAACAACCCGCAGACAAGATCCTGATGCTGATGCAGGCCTTCAAGGAAGACCCGCGCGATCAGAAGATCGACCTGGGCGTCGGCGTCTACAAGGACGCGCAGGGCCGGACCCCGGTGATGCGCGCCATCAAGGCGGCGGAAAAGAAGCTGTGGGAGATCGAGGACACCAAGACCTACACCGGTCTAGCGGGCGACATCGGCTATGCCGACGCCATGGTCGACCTGCTGCTGGGCGACGCGGTCCCGCGCGACGCGGTGGCGGCGGCGGCGACGCCGGGCGGTACGGGCGCGGTGCGTCAGGGCTTTGACCTTGTGCGGATGGCGAACCGCGAGGCGCGGGTGTTCGTCAGCGATCCGACCTGGCCGAACCACCTGTCGATCCTGAAGCACATGGAAATGCACATGGTGCCCTATCGGTATTTCAATGCCGAGACGCGGGGCGTGGATTTCGACGGCATGATGGAAGACATCGCCGATGCGCGCATCGGCGACGTGGTGCTGCTGCACGGCTGCTGCCACAACCCGACCGGCGCGAACCTGACCACCGAGCAGTGGCAGCAGGTGATCGACCTCCTGAAGAAGACCGGCGCCGTGCCGATGATCGACATCGCCTACCAAGGCTTTGGCGACGGTCTGGACGAGGACGCCGAGGGCACCCGCATGGTGGCCGCCCAGCTGCCCGAGGTGCTGATTGCCGCGTCGTGCTCCAAGAACTTTGGCGTGTACCGCGAGCGCACCGGACTGTTGCTGGCCGTGGCGCACGATGAAGCGCGCCGCAAGGTCAACCAAGGGATGCTGAACTACCTGAACCGGCAGAACTATTCCTTCCCGCCGGACCACGGGGCCCGTCTGGTGACGATGGTCTTGCAGGACCCGGAGCTGCGCGCCGACTGGGAAGCAGAGGTCAAGGAAATCCGCGAGGGCGTGCTGGCGCTGCGTCAGCAGCTGGCGGCGGAACTGAAGCGGCTGACGAATTCGGACCGTTTCGATTTCCTCGCCGAGCATCGCGGCATGTTCTCGCGTCTGGGCGCCACGCCCGAGCAGGTCGAGAAGATGCGCGTGGACAGCGGCATCTACATGGTGGGCGATTCGCGCATGAACATGGCCGGCCTGAACAAGGATACCGTGCCGGTGCTGGCAAAGGCGATCGTCGACGCCGGGGTGTAAGACCGGCGTCTTGGCCCGATCGGCGGATCGCGGTTTTCCAGAAATTGAGCGGGGGGTGTGGCTGGCGCCACGCCCCCCGCGCTTTTTGTCTCGGCTGCGGCCTTTGGCCTCCGCCTCGGCGGAGCAGGCGGCTTGGGACTCACCAAGGCAAAGACCCTGGCCTGCGCCGTCCATCACCTGAGCCTTGCCTGACAGCCGCTGCCGCCCGGAGCAAGGAAAATAGCGGTTTCCCCTGCGGGGAGCCTCCGCGATTTTCCTTGCCCCGGGCCGCAGCGCCCGTCTGTCCGGTCTCAGGCGACGGACGGCTCCGAGGCAAAGGCCTCAGCCCGAATGGTGAGCGTGGCTGTCGGCGGGGGCCTCGGCGCGGTCGTGTTTGCCGTAGTCGCGCAGGACATGGGCGACGCGGAGGCGGTAGTCGTCGAAGAGCGCGTTGCGTCCGGCGGATTGTGCGGCGCGGTGCTTTTCCAGCGCGCGCCAGCGGTCGACGGCGGCCTCGTCCTCGAAGAAGGAGATCGACAGGAGTTTGCCGGGATTGGTGAGGGACTGGAAGCGTTCGACGGAGATGAAGCCTTCGACCTGTTCCACCAGAGGGCGCATGGTGGCGGCGATGTCGAGGTAGGCGTCCTGTTTGCCCTCGGCGGGGATGACTTCGAAGATGATGGCGATCAAGGTATATTCCGTTTCTTTGCTGAAGGGTGGCGGGAAACCCGGTCGACCGGAGGGAAAGGCAGGGTTTGCCGTCTCCGATCAAACGGAATGTGCCCGCTATGTTCCATGTGGTGTCGAGGTCAGCTTCAGGAAGGTGCGGTCCTCGCGCAAGATGAACCTTTCTGATTGCGCGAATTCGTAGTTCTCGCGGCCGAGTGGATCGGCGGCGAGGCTTTTCCGATATCGTTCGTAATCGGCCAGCGAGGCGACGTTGTAGATGCCGTAGGCGAGGGTGGTCGAGCCTTCGTGCGGGGCGTAGTAGCCGATGAGCTCGGCGCCGTTGCGCGGGATGCACTGGCCCCAGTTCTGGGCGTAACGTTCGAATTGCGCCTTTTTCGTCGGGTCGATCTGGTAGCGGATGATGCAGGTCAGCATGGGTCTCTCCTTTGGATGGGCCCAAGGTAGCAGCTTGCAGTGCGCGAATGCTTCGGTCGGGGTCGAAGCATGAAAACAGGTCCTGACATGGCCGCCGTGGCGGCGCTGATCGGCGATCCGGCGCGGGCCAACATGCTGGCGGCGCTGATGGGCGGGCGTGCCTTGACGGCGCGTGAGATGGCGGAGGAGGCCGGGGTCACGGCGCAGTCGGCGGGCCACCAGCGCACCCGGACGGGGCCAAAGGATGTCGCGCTGCGCGAGGCGCGGGTCTGCTACAACCACCTCGCCGGAGAGATGGGCGTGCGGATGTTCGACTCGCTTGCGAGGCGCGGACTGATCCGGGTCGAGGGCGAGGATGTGGCGCTGACCGAGGCAGGGGAGGGGTTTGCCGAGGGGTTCGGCATCGACCTTGCGCCGCTTCGCAGGGCGCGCGCGCCGCTGTGCCGCGCCTGCCTGGACTGGAGCGTGCGGCGCAGTCATCTGGCGGGCAGCCTGGGGCGGGCGCTGATGGCGCGGATGCTGGAACAGGGCTGGGCGCGGCGCGATCCGCAGGGGCGCGCGATCCGGTTCACGGCACAGGGGCGGCGGGCCTTCGATGCGGCCTTTCCGGCGATGGATCAGGAGCGCGTCTGACTGCCCTTGTGGTTTTCCCATGTCCGCGTGATCGGCCCCGGCATGTCGCGGGGGTGGCGCGCCTTGACCGTGGCAAGCTGCGTTCGTGCTTCTTTGGTTTCACAAATACCCTCGGGGGGAGCTCCGAAGGAGCGGGGGGCAGAGCCCCCTTGCGCCCCGTCCACAGCCGCGGGCGGCGTCAGCAGGTGCCGCAGCAATGCCACGGGATGGGCGCGCAGCGACAGGCGCATGGCGACGTAATCCTCGACGACCTCTTCGCCCAGGGTCATCTGCGGCAGCAGGGCGGCGGGTTCCTGGATCGCCTCGCCGTCGAGGTCCCCCGAGAACAGCGGCAGTTCCGGTCCCTTCACCAGGGCCTTGGCCTCCCACAGCGCTTCGCGGCGGTTCAGCCCCAGAGAGGTGAAGGCATCCGCCTCGGCCAGGCGCGCCAGCAGCGCGGGGGCCAGCCCGGCGCGGCGCCAGACGTCGCGCACCGTGCGGTAGCCGTTGCCCCGCGCGCCGGCGATCCAGGCGGCATCGTCTTCGGGCAGGCCCTTGATCTGGCGAAAGCCGAGCCGCAGCGCCAGACCGCCCCGCCCGTCCGGTTCCATCACGTTGTGCCAGTAGCTGGCGTTGATGTCGACGGGGCGCACCTGCACGCCGTGTTCGCGCGCATCGCGCACGATCTGGGCGGGGGCGTAGAATCCCATGGGCTGGGCGTTCAGCAACGCGCAGGCGAAGATGCCGGGGTGGTGGCATTTCAGCCAGGCGGAGGCATAGACGAGCAGGGCAAAACTGGCGGCGTGGCTTTCGGGGAAGCCATACGATCCGAACCCTTCGATCTGGGAAAAGCAGCGCTCGGCGAAGTCGGGATCATAGCCGTTCGCTGCCATGCCGCGCAGGAAGCGGGTGCGGAACTCTGACACGCTGCCATGTTTCTTGAAGGTCGCGAGGGAGCGGCGCAGGCGATCGGCCTCGGTGGGCGTGAAATTTGCCCCGGTGATGGCGATCTGCATGGCCTGTTCCTGGAACAGCGGCACGCCCAGCGTCTTGGCCAGCACGCGGCCCAGGTCGTCCGAGGGGAAGGTCACCGGCTCCTCGCCGTTACGGCGGCGGATGTAGGGATGGACCATGTCGCCCTGGATCGGGCCGGGGCGGATGATGGCCACCTCGATCACCAGGTCGTAGAAGTTGCGCGGCTGCATGCGTGGGAGAAAGTTCATCTGCGCGCGGGATTCGACCTGGAAGACGCCAAGGCTGTCCGCGCTCGAGAGCATCCGGTAGACCTTTGGGTCCTCCTGCGGGAGGGTGGCGAGGGTCCACGTCTGGTTGTGGTGCGCCTTTATCAGGTCAAAGGCCTTGCGGATGCAGGTGAGCATCCCGAGGCTGAGCACGTCGATCTTCAGGATGCCAAGCGCGTCGATGTCGTCCTTGTCCCAGCAGATCACGGTGCGCCCCTCCATGGCGGCGTTCTCGATGGGGACGAGTTCGTCGAGGCGGCCTTCGGTGATAATGAAGCCGCCGACATGCTGCGAAAGGTGGCGCGGGAAGCCGATGATCTCGTAGATCAGTTCCATCGTCAGTTGCAGGCGGCGGTCGGTGGGGTCGAGGCCGATCTCACGCATGCGTTCATCCTCGAGGCCCCTGGTGGAAAAAAACCCCCAGAGCTGGCTGGAGAGCGCGGCGAGGGTGTCGTTCGACAGGCCCATGGCACGGCCGACCTCGCGGATGGCGCGCTTGCCGCGGTAGTGGATGACGGTGGCGCAGAGGCCCGCGCGATGGCGGCCGTAGCGTTCGTAGATGTGCTGGATGACCTCCTCGCGGCGCTCGTGTTCAAAGTCGACGTCGATGTCGGGCGGCTCGTCCCGCGCCTCTGACACGAAGCGCTCGAAGACCATGGTGCCGATCTCGGGCGAGACCGAGGTGATCCCAAGGCAGTAGCAGGTGATGGAATTGGCCGCCGAGCCGCGCCCCTGGCAGAGGATGCCGCGCGAGCGGGCAAAGGCGACGATGTCGCGGACGGTCAGGAAGTAGGGCTCGTATTTCAGCTTGCCGATGAGGTCGAGCTCATGAGCCAGCTGCCGGCGCGCACTGTCGGGGGCCCCTTGGGGGTAGCGCCAGTCCAGCCCCTCGTGGGCAAGGCGGGACAGGCGCTGGGGCGCGGTTTCCTGCGCGGTGACCTCGGAGGGGTATTCATAGCGCAGCGAGGCAATGTCGAAGGTACACCGCTGCGCCAGCGCGCCGGCACGGTCTACGGCTTCGGCGTGGGGGCCAAGCAGGCGGCGCATCTCGGCCTCGGAGCGCAGGCGTAGTTCGGCATTGGCCATGGCACTGCGGCCAAGATCGTCGACCTGCTGGCCGGTGCGGATCGCGGTCAGCACATCGGCCATCCGGCGGCGGCGTCCGTGATGCATCATGGGCGCGGCGCTGGCTATCGTCGTCATGTCGAGACGTTCGGCCAGCACGGCGACCATGTCGTAATGTTCCGCGTCGAGGCCGTCATAGGCGGGAGACATCACGAGATGCATCTGCCCGGGGAAGCGGCGTGACAGCCGTTGCGCCTGTTGCAGCCAGTCTCTCGCGCCGCCCTGCACCGTTGGTCTGCGTGGCGGGTGGAGCAGGAACTCGAGTCCCGAGAGATCGCCGGGCAGGTCCTCGAGCGACAGGTGACAGTCCCCCTTCGGCGAGCGGCGGCGCCCGAGGGTGAGCAGGCGGCACAGGGTGGCCCAGCCCGCGCGGCTGCTTGCGAGGGTGGTCATCTCCAGCCCTTCGCGAAAGCACAGGCGGGCGGCGGGAATCAGACGTGGCACGATGTCTAGGGGCAAGCCGGGCGGCTTTGGCAGATGCGGCGGTGCGGGTGGCCCGATCGGGCCGGTGCGGGCCAGGGCCTCGGCGCGCTCACGGATCTGGTGGGCGATCTCCCTTGCCTGCGTGTGTGCGCGCACGATCCCTGCCACCGAGTTGCGGTCGGCGATGGCAATTGCCCCGATCCCGAGAAGGGCGGCGCGCTCCACGTACTCCTCGGGGTGGGAGGCCCCGGTGAGGAAGGTGAAGTTGGAGGTGATGCAGAGTTCGGCGAACATGACTTGCAGTTTAGTTCATGATTTGTTCCTTTTGGAGTCTTGCTGTGGGGTGGCAGTCTTACCGTTGTTCCGCGTGGCTTCGGTGTGTCGTGGACCGTAGTTGAAGAAAGGGATGGGGGCTCTGCCCCCGCCGCTCCTTTGGAGCGACTCCCCCGCGGTATTTGGATCAAGATGAAAGCAGCGGCGCGCGCTTTTCCCTTCATCTTGATCCAAATACCCTCGGAGGGGGTCGTCGGAGCGGAGCGACGGCGAAACCCGGTTGGGGGCGCCGCTTGAAGGCAGTGGAGGTTCCGTGCATAGGGCTTTGGCAGTGCGACGAAGGGATGGGTCCGTGCAGGATTTCGCGACATTGACGCTGGACGGCAGCGGGCTGGCACGGGTGCCGCGCGTGCGTGACGCGTTCCGCGAGGAGGATTACCTCGAGCGTTTCGACGCTGCGACGCTTTGGGTGGATGCGGTCTGGCGTGACGGGGTTGTGCGGCTGATCTGTCCGCGTCTGAACAACCTGCGCGGTGCAGTGGCCGGAGCGCTGTTCGCGCTGGATGGGCGGGCGGTGCGAGGACGCGTTCGCAATTACGACCGGCATTCGGTGGTGGCCTTGCGCTGTCACGAGGCGCCCGCGCGGGTATCGGTCGAGATCGGGGGCTGGCGGGGCGAGAGCATGGTGCATCGTGCCGACAGCGGACTGGACGGGTGCAACGTGCTGGTGACACTGTCGAAGGACAACGATCCGGCGTGGATCGAGGATTGGGTGCGCTTTCATGTCGTGCACCACGGCGCCGAGGCGGTGGTGTTTGTCGACAATGGCTCTGCCTATGGGGCGGAGGTCATCCGCGCGGCCATCGCGCGGGCGGGGATCGCGCCGGAGATGGCGCGGGTGCTGGTGACTGACCTGCCATATGGGCCGCGGGGCAAGAAGCCCTATGCCAATTCCGAGCTGTTCCTGCAGTTTTGCGTGTTGAACGCGGTGCGGCACAGGTTTCTTTGGAACGCCCGCGCGGTGTTGAACTGTGACATCGACGAGCTGGTGTTCTGCGAGGGCTCGATCTTTGACCGGGCGGTGGAGAGCCGTTTCGGCTATGTCGCCTTTCCCGGCTACTGGGTGCATCCTGAGCCGGGGTTCGAAGGGTTCCCGTCGCATCGTACGCATGGCTACCGCGAAGACCCGCGCAGAGAGTGCCCGGACAAGTGGTGCATGGTGCCTTCGGGGCCGCTGCGGGGGTTCGAATGGCGGCAGCACCGGCTGGAGCGGTTGCCCTTTCCGAGTTGGTTCCGGGGCGCGGCGGGATTCTGGCATTGCCGCAATGTCACCAATGGCTGGAAGCTGCTGAAGCGCACGCGCGTACAGGAGGCGACCGTGCCGGACGCGGCGTTGCAGCAGGCGGTTGCGGTCTTGCCGCAGCGGGACGCTTGAATTCGGGGCGCGCCGGGGGCAGGGTCGTCAGGCCGTGACAAGGAGGCCGCCATGAGTGTCAGCGAAGACGTGAGCATCGCGCAGGGTGTCAAGGACGCGCAGTTGCCGCAGGTCCACGAGCCGCGCAATCCGGGCATGGCGCTGGACATGGACTGGGTGCGCTCGGCACGGGCCAACCGGTCGGCCATCGAGCGGCGCGCGGCGAGCTTGCCGGGGCGGCGCACGGTGAAGAAGGATTACCAGGCGGCCTGGCTGGCGCGGGCGATTTCCTGCATCGACCTGACGACGCTGGCGGGGGATGACACGCCGGGGCGGGTGGCGCGGCTGTGCGCCAAGGCGAAGCAACCGGTGCGGGCGGACCTGCTGGAGGCTTTGGGTCTGCCGAATCTGACCGTCGGAGCGGTCTGCGTGTACCATGACATGATTGCGCCTGCCGTGGCGGCCCTGGACGGGTCAGGCATCCCGGTGGCCGCCGTGAGCACGGGGTTCCCGGCGGGGTTGTCGCCGTTCCACCTGCGCGTCGCCGAGATCGAGGAGAGCGTGAAGGCCGGTGCGGCGGAGATCGACATCGTGATCTCGCGCCGGTTGGTGCTGCGCGGCGACTGGCAGGACCTGTACGACGAGATGTGCGCCTTTCGGGCGGCCTGTGGCGAGGCGCATGTGAAGGCGATCCTGGCGACCGGCGAGTTGGGCACTCTGGCCAATGTGGCGCGGGCCTCGCTGGTCTGCATGATGGCCGGGGCGGATTTCATCAAGACCTCGACCGGCAAGGAGTCGGTGAACGCGACGCTGCCGGTGTCGCTGGTGATGATGAGGGCAATCCGCGAGTATCACGACCGGACCGGCATCCGCGTGGGCTACAAGCCTGCGGGCGGGATTTCCAAGGCGAAGGATTCGCTGGTCTACCTGTCGATGGTGAAGGAAGAGCTGGGCGACCGCTGGCTCAGGCCGGATCTGTTCCGCTTTGGCGCGTCGTCGTTGCTGGGCGATATCGAGCGGCAGTTGGAGCATCACGTGACGGGAGCCTATTCGGCGGGGTGGCGTCATGCGCTGGCCTGACCTTTCGGGTGCTCTGTCCGGGGAGTCGGGGCGAGCCCCGACCTACGCGACACTCAAGGGGCGCGCCTGATGGGCGGCATGAGCCCGCAGTGGTCGCTGGCCATGGTGGCGGTCTTTGCGGTCACGTTGGCGGGGGGCTGGCAGAAGTCGAAGATCCGCCGCGCGGTGCGCAACCTGTCGACGGCAGCGCGGCGCGCGTTGGGCGAGGGGCCGGACTATGCGCCTCCGGACGGGGAACTGACGCCGGAGTTGGCGGGATACGCGGCGCTGTACCGGCGCACGGAAATGATTGTCAAAGGCGTCTGGGTGATGGCGCTGATATGGCTGGCCTATGTGGTCTGGCTGGTGATGGGGAGCGCGTGAGATGGGCGTGAAGGAGATTTTCGACAGCATGGCCTATGGATCGGCCCCGGAGGCAGCGGGGGATGCGCTGGCGTGGATCGTGGATCGCGGCGCGGCTTTTGGCTGTTTCATCGACGGCGCGTTCAGCGAGCCGGGCGAGGCCTTCGAGACGCGCAATCCGGCCACCGGAGAGGTGCTGGCGACGCTCACCCAGGCTACGCAGGGCGACGTGGATGCGGCGGTGGCGGCGGCGCGGGCAGCCCAGCCGGAGTGGGAGGCGCTGGGCGGCAGGGGCCGGGCGCGGTATCTGTATGCGCTGGCGCGGATGTTGCAGAAACATGCCCGCCTGTTTGCAGTGCTGGAGACGCTCGACAATGGCAAGCCGGTGCGTGAGGCGCGCGACATCGACGTGCCTCTGGCGCAGCGGCATTTCTATTATCACGCCGGGTTGGCGCAGCTGATGGATCAGGAGTTGCCGGGGCGGCGCGCGCTGGGCGTCTGCGGTCAGGTGATCCCGTGGAACTTTCCGCTGCTGATGCTGGCGTGGAAGGTCGCGCCGGCGCTGGCCATGGGCAACACGGTGGTGTTGAAGCCTGCGGAGTGGACCTCGCTGACGGCGCTGCTGTTTGCGGATATCTGCCAGCAGGCGGGTCTGCCTGCGGGCGTGGTGAACATCGTGACCGGGGACGGTGCGGTGGGGGCCATGGTCGTGGATGCGGATGTGGACAAGGTGGCCTTTACCGGGTCGACCGAGGTGGGCCGCAAGATCCGCGAGGCGACGGCGGGGCGCGGGGTGGCGCTGACGCTCGAGCTGGGGGGCAAGTCACCCTACATCGTGTTCGAGGATGCCGACATGGATTCGGCGGTCGAGGGGCTGGTGGATGCCATTTGGTTCAACGGCGGACAGGTCTGCTGTGCCGGGTCGCGGTTGCTGGTTCAGGAAGGCATCGCGGAGGAGTTCCATCGCCGTCTGAAGGTGCGGATGGCGGCGCTGCGCGTCGGTGATCCGCTGGACAAGACAGTGGACGTGGGTGCCATCGTGGACCCGGAGCAGCGCGACCGGATCGCCGCGATGGTGTCGGGTTGTGGCGGAGAGGTCTTTACGCCGGAGGGCGAGATGCCGAACGGCTGTTTCTATCCGCCGACGCTGGTATCGGGACTGTCGCCCGCGGATCGGCTGATGCAGGAGGAGATCTTTGGTCCGGTGCTGGTGTCGTCGACCTTCCGCACGCCCTCCGAGGCGGTCGAGATCGCGAACAACACGCGGTACGGACTGGCGGCTTCGGTCTGGTCGGAGAACATCAACACCGCGTTGGAGATCGCGCCGAAGCTGGCGGCGGGGGTCGTCTGGGTGAATGGCACGAACATGTTCGACGCGAGCGCCGGGTTCGGTGGCGTGCGCGAGAGCGGATTTGGCCGGGAAGGTGGCTGGGAAGGTGCGCTGGCCTATACGCAGGTCGACGAGGTCTTGGCGGAACTGGCGCCGGTCGAAGCGTTCTCCGGCGAGCTGGTCGAGCCTCAGGCGGTGGATCGCACCGCCAAGATGTATATCGGCGGCAAGCAGGCGCGGCCCGATGGCGGCTATGCGCGGGTGATGTTCGATGCGTCGGGCAAGATGCTGGGGCAGGCGCCGATCGCCAACCGCAAGGACCTGCGCAACGCGGTCGAGGCTGCGCGGGGCGCGTCGGGCTGGGCCGGGGCGACGGCGCACAACCGCGCTCAGGTGTTGTATTACATCGGCGAGAACCTGTCGGCGCGGGCCGCCGAGTTCGCCACGGCGCTGGACCGGATGACCGGGCGGTCGGATGGGGCGGCGGAGGTTACGGCTTCGGTCGACCGGCTGTTCACCTATGCCGCTTGGGCAGACAAGTTCGAGGGCGCGGTCAAGCCGGTGCCTATGCGCGGCGTGGCCATGGCGCTGCACGAACCTTGTGGGGTGGTCGGGGCGCTGTGCCCGGATGAGCGGCCCTTGCTGGGGTTGGTGTCGCTGATGGCGCCGATCATCGCCATGGGAAACCGGGCCGTGCTGGTGGCGTCGGAGCCGTTCCCGCTGGCGGCGCTGGAGTTCATGCAGGTGCTGGAAACCTCGGACGTTCCGGGAGGGGTGGTGAACATCCTGACGGGCTCGGCGGCAGAGCTGGCGGGGACGCTGGCGACGCATATGGATGTGGACGCGGTCTGGAGTTTCGCCGGGCCGGACCTGTCGGGCGTGATCGAGCGCGGGGCGGCGGGTGTGCTGAAGCGGACATGGGTCGAGCGCGGGGCGCGCGACTGGCTGGGGGCGCAGGGCGAGGGCCGCGTGTTCCTGGAGGCCGCGACGGAGGTCAAGACGGTCTGGGTGCCTTACGGCGCCTGAACGGCGTCCGGTTGCAGGGGCTGCGGGGCTCCGCCCCGGCCTGTGAGGTCTGAAATCGCGGGTCCCGGGGCTTGCGTTTGCACGCGGAATCGGCATAGGAGCGCGCTCTTGTCATTCCGCTGTGCAGTGACATTGAGATTTTACGCTTTCGATGCTACCTTATGGGTATCCCGGCACCGGGGATTTGCGGTGCGAGACGCAAAGGAGGACGATGTCCTGTCTGCCATGCAACACGCGGATGCTTCCGCTGCAGCGAGTGGGCCTGTGACGGCCGCGACTCACCCGGACTACACCAGCGAGGAATTGCTGGCGGCGGTCCTCACCATCCTCGACGACAACAAGGCCGAAGATGTCGTGCAGATCGATCTGCGCGGCAAGACCTCTGTCTGCGATTACATGGTGATCGCCTCGGGGCGGTCGTCGCGTCAGGTGGCGGCGCTCGCCGAGAAGCTGTCCGAAGAGCTGAAACGCGATTTCGGGATCCTGTCCAAGATGGAGGGCAAGGAGACCGGCGACTGGGTGCTGATCGACACGGGCGACGTGGTCGTGCACCTGTTCCGCCCCGAAGTGCGCGAGTTCTACCAGCTCGAGAAGATGTGGGCGCCCCAGGCCGGTCAGGCCTGACCCAACGATGCGCGTACATCTATGCGTGGTGGGCCGGCTGCGGGCCGGTCCAGAGCGCGAACTTGTTTCCGATTACATCGACCGCTTCGACAAGACCGGGCGCGGGATGGGGCTGGGCCCCGTCACCGTGACCGAGGTGGAGGACCGCAAGGGCGGTGGCATGGCAGCCGAGGCGGTTCTGCTGCGCAAGGCCTTGCCGGGTGGTGCCAAGCTGTGTGTGCTGGATGAGCGTGGGCGGGTGATGACTTCGCCGGAGTTCGCGGGCGAGATGGCGAAGTGGCGCGATACGGGGTGTTCCGACGTGGCCTTTGTCATCGGTGGCGCGGACGGGATCGACCCGGCGCTGCGGGCCGAGGCGGACTTCGCCCTGAGTTTCGGCAAGATGGTCTGGCCGCATATGCTGGTGCGGGTGATGTTGTCGGAACAGTTGTACCGGGCGGCGTCGATCCTTGGCGGCGCGCCATACCACCGGGAGTGAGCGCTGGTGCGCTCAGCGAGAGTTCCACTCTCGCGCTCTCGGAGGTATTTGGGTCAAGATGAAGGGGCGCGGGCGGCGCCCCTTGTCATGTGAAGGCGATGGCCAGCAGGATCGCGCCAAGGATGATGCGGTAGATAACGTAGGGTGTGAAGCTGACGGAGCGCAGGAGGCGCATCATCAGGGTCAGCGCGGCGAGGGCGGCGGCAAAGGCGAAGGCGGCACCGATGGCCGCGTCGCGCAGCAGGCCGGGGGTGGTTTCGCCGATCACGTCCAGCGCCAGCAGGCCGCCCGAGGCCATGATGGTCGGGATCGACATGAGCATGGAGAGTTTGGCGGCGTCGTGGCGGGTGTAGCCCAAGAAGCGGCCCGCCGTGATGGTAATGCCCGAGCGCGAGGTGCCGGGGATCAGGGCGACGGCTTGCCAGAGGCCCATCTTGATCGCGTCCGTCGGGGTCCAGTCCGAGGCTTCGAGTTCCTGCGGGCCGGTACGGTCGGCCCACCAGAGCACGACGCCGAAGATCAGCATGGTGGCGCCAATGACGGCCGTGGAGCGCAACAGGTCGTTGAGGCCGGTGACCTTCATCACGAGGCCGATCAGGATCACCGGGATGGTGGCGATCAGCAAAAGGAAAGCGAGGCGCGCGCCGGGGGTGTCGGTCCTGCCCGTCAACATGCGGGGGGTGCCGATGGCGGCTTCGCGCACGTCGCGCCAGAAGTAGAGGATGACCGCGCCGAGGGTGCCAACGTGCACCGCCACGTCGATGGCGAGGCCCTGGTCCTGCATGCCGGTGAGGGCCGGGAGGAGGATCAGGTGGCCCGATGAAGAAATTGGCAGGAATTCGGTGATGCCTTGGATCAGGGCAAGAATCAGTAGGTGCAGCAGCGGCATGGCTGTATCCTTTGGTGAGCCTGCGCGCAGGTATAGACCCATGATTCACAATGGGAAGGGTGAAATTGGGTCCGGGATGATACCTAAATTTCCGTGAGTGGAGCGAACTTTCGCGCTCGGGACCTTGGAAAAGCGCATTTAGGTCAGCTTTTCTGACTTTTCTTTGTGCGAGGCCTTGGATATTGAGGCGCGACACACTCGAAGTCTATTCCTGCAGAAGGTTCGCGACCCATGGCAAAGCAGCCGATGTTGAAATTCGTCACCACCGCGCGTGAAATGCCGCAGAAGCGTGAGGCGGGGGTCCGCAACAAGGATTTCGACGAGATCTATGCCGAGTTCGCCAAGGCCAAGGCCGAGGAGCAGGCGTCGCGCTGCTCGCAGTGCGGTGTGCCGTATTGCCAGAGCCACTGCCCGCTGCACAACAACATCCCCGACTGGCTGCGCCTGACGGCGACGGGTCGTCTGGAGGAAGCCTACCAGATCAGCCAGGCGACGAACACCTTCCCGGAGATCTGTGGCCGCATCTGCCCGCAGGATCGCCTGTGCGAGGGCAACTGCGTGATCGAGCAGTCGGGCCATGGCACCGTGACCATCGGGTCGGTCGAGAAGTACATCACCGATACCGCCTGGGAAAACGGCTGGGTGAAGCCTGCCGCGCCTGCGGTGGAGCGTTCTGAGAGCGTCGGTATCATCGGCGCTGGCCCGGGCGGGCTGGCCGCTGCCGACATGCTGCGTCGCGCTGGTGTGCAGGTCACGGTCTATGACCGCTATGACCGCGCGGGCGGTCTGCTGACCTACGGCATCCCCGGCTTCAAGCTGGAGAAGGACGTGGTCATGCGTCGCGTCGAGCAGCTGGAGCAGGGCGGCGTGCGCTTTGTGCTGAACTGCAACGTGGGCGAGGACATGTCCTTTGAGGAGATCCGCGCACAACATGATGCGGTCATCATCGCCATCGGCGTCTACAAGTCGCGTGACCTTGGCGGGCCGGGTGCCGGTGCCAAGGGTATCGTGAAGGCGCTGGATTACCTGACGGCGTCGAACAAGACGGCGAACTTTGGCGACTCCGTGGCCGAGTTCGAGGACGGTACGCTGAACGCCAAGGGCAAGCGCGTGGTGGTCATCGGCGGTGGTGACACCGCGATGGACTGCGTGCGGACCGCGATCCGTCAGGGCGCGGAGTCGGTGAAGTGCCTCTATCGTCGTGACCGCGCCAACATGCCCGGCTCGCAGCGCGAAGTGCAGAACGCCGAGGAAGAAGGCGTGGTGTTCGAGTGGCTGACCGCGCCGGTGGGCTTCAAGGGCGGTGACGTTGTCAGCGCCGTGACCGTGCAGAAAATGCGCCTTGGTGCGCCGGATGCGTCCGGTCGTCAGAGCCCGGAGCTGATCGAAGGTTCGGATTACGACGAGCCTGCCGATCTGGTGGTGAAGGCGCTGGGTTTCGAGCCGGAAGAGCTGCCGAAGCTTTGGGGCACGGACGGGCTGGAAGTGACCCGCTGGGGCACCGTGAAGGCGGAGTTCACTACGGGCCGCACCTCGGCCGAGGGGGTCTATGCGATAGGCGACATCGTGCGCGGTGCCTCGCTGGTGGTCTGGGCAATCCGCGACGGGCGCGACTGTGTGGAGGCCCTGCTGGGAGATCTTAACGCCAAGGCGGCGGTCGCGGCAGAATGATCCAGGCGTGTGCCTTTTGGCGCACGACGACCGGATAGATTGCAAGAACCGGCCGGTTTGCCCGGTCATTCCGGCCGGTTGTTAACCCGATGTGCAGATATGCACAGGGGGCTTCTGACAAAGGTTAAGCGTCAGCGAGGCTGACCCGAAAGGCGGAAAAGGTTGAGAAAGCGTGAAGCAATGCAGGGTGTTTGCGTGGCGGGGCTGATGGCCCTTGCGCCTGCGTCCTTGCATGCGGCGCAGCTTTTCACGCCGCCGGAGGGCTGCGAGGTTTTCCTGACCGTGCAGATGAACCAGTGCCGGGTGGAGCATCACTATGAATGCGCCGCGTCCGGGACGGATCGCTGGCGGATCGTCTACCTCGAAGAGGGGCCAGTGTTCCTGAGCCGGATCGACGCCGAGGCGCAGTGGGTGTCCTCGGTCGATCTGCCCACGGGAAACGAGACGGTGACGGTACTGCCGCCGCGTGATCCGGCGTCTGTGTCCAACCTGTTGGCGACCGGTGCCGATACCTTTGATTTCGACCAGCGCCGCGCCGATGGCAGCATTGAGCGTATCCGGGGCGAGGACCGCATCGTCGAGCGCAACGTGCTGATCGACGGCGAGGTGCTGAACCGCACCGCCTTTACCGTGACCTACGAGACGGCGGACGGGCAGGAAATCGGGCGCTACACCGGGGCGGAATACGTGTCGGATACGCACCGCAAGTTCTTTGCCGGGCGGGGGACGAGCCTGTTCGACGGGGTGCAGTCGTCCTTCGACCGCACGCCGCGCGAGTTCATCTATCCGGGCGAGGCGGGCTTTGCCTCGGTCGTGCCGCTGTATGACTGCGGCGAGATGATCAGCGCGCTGGAGGTGCGGTCATGAGCGCGCGCGCCGGTGAGATTCGTGCCGGGGAACAGGTTGGTGGCTGCCTGTGCGGGGCGGTCCGTTTTTCTGCGAAAAACGTGCCCGTGGCTGTCGGTGCGTGCCATTGCGAGATGTGCCGCCGCTGGACGGGGTCTGCGCTGATTGGCGTGACGGTCCCGACGGAGGACGTGGTCTGGTCGGGGGAGGTCTCGGTCATACAGTCGTCGGACTGGGCGGAGCGCGGGTTCTGTGCGCGCTGCGGATCTGGGCTGTATTTCCGGGTGACGCGCGAGGGGCAGTGGTTCGGCAAGACGGAATTGCCGATCGGGATATTTGACGATGCCGACGGGTTCGAGATGACGAACGAGATCTACATCGACCACAAGCCGGACAGCTTTGCCTATGCGGGTGAGGGGCGGCGGTTGCTGACGCGCCAGGACTGCGTCGAGCGGTTTGGTGTGCTGGAGGGCGGTGGCCCGGAGGATTGAGGCCTGCGCGCGTGACGCCGTGGGTTTGAGTATTTGGAAAGCAGAGAAGCTGGGGCTTTGGCGCTTTTCGGGAATTGGGTCGCGAGACCCTGTGGACTGAGACGGCCCGAGAGGGCCTTGAACGGAGGGCGTGAGCCATGACCAAGTACGATGCTGAATGGGTCCGGGCCGAGGAAGCCAAGCGCAAGTGGATGTCGGAGAACGGCATGTACCACGAGAGCGAAGAGCATTCGTCGTGCGGTGTGGGTCTTGCGGTGAGCCTTGACGGCAAGCCGTCGCGCAAGGTCGTGGAGGCGGGGATTACCGCGCTGAAGGCGATCTGGCACCGCGGGGCTGTCGATGCCGACGGCAAGACCGGCGACGGGGCGGGCATCCACGTGCAGATCCCGGCACCGTTCTTTTACGACCAGGTCGAGCGGACGGGGCATACCCCGCGCAAGGATCAGCTGATGGCCGTGGGGCAGGTGTTCCTGCCGCGCACGGATTTCGGCGCGCAGGAGGCCTGCCGGACCATCGTCGAGACCGAAGTGCTGCGCATGGGCTATTACATCTACGGCTGGCGTCATGTGCCGGTGAACGTGGATTGCCTTGGCGAGAAGGCGAACGCGACCCGTCCCGAGATCGAGCAGATCCTGCTGTCGAATTCCAAGGGCGTGGACGAAGAGACCTTTGAGCGCGAGCTGTACGTCATTCGTCGTCGTATCGAGAAGGCGGCGGCGGCGGCGGGCGTGGGCCAGCTGTACATCGCGTCGCTGTCCTGCCGGTCGATCATCTACAAGGGCATGATGCTGGCGGAGCAGGTGTCGGAGTTCTATCCGGACCTGCAGGACGAGCGCTTTGAGTCGGCGTTTGCGATCTATCACCAGCGCTATTCCACCAACACCTTTCCGCAGTGGTGGCTGGCGCAGCCGTTCCGGATGCTGGCGCACAACGGCGAGATCAACACGCTGAAGGGCAACGTCAACTGGATGAAGTCGCACGAGATCCGCATGGCCTCGTCGACCTTTGGCGAGCTGGCGGAGGACATCAAGCCGATCATCGCGAACGGGGCTTCGGATTCGGCGGCTTTGGATGGGGTGTTCGAGGTTCTGGTGCGCGCGGGCCGGTCTGCGCCGATGGCGAAGACCATGCTGGTGCCGGAGAGCTGGTCCAAGCAGGCGGTGGACTTGCCGGAATCGTGGCGGGATATGTATTCCTACTGCAACTCGGTCATGGAGCCCTGGGATGGTCCGGCGGCGCTGGCGATGACCGATGGCCGTTGGGTCTGTGGCGGGCTTGACCGCAACGGTCTGCGTCCGATGCGCTATGTGGTGACGGGTGACGGGCTGCTGATCGCGGGGTCCGAGGCGGGCATGGTCCCGGTCGAGGAAGCGACCGTGCGCGAGAAGGGCGCCCTGGGGCCGGGTCAGATGATCGCGGTCGATATGGCCGAGGGCAAGCTGTACCACGACACCGAGATCAAGGACCGTCTGGCGGCCTCGCAGCCGTTCGGCGAGTGGGTCGGCAAGATCAACGAGCTGGACGAAGAGCTGGGCAAGATCACCGAGACGGCGATGTTCGAAGGTGCGGAGCTGCGCCGTCGTCAGATCGCGGCCGGTTACACCATCGAGGAGCTGGAGCAGATCCTTGCGCCGATGGCCGAGGACGCCAAGGAGACGCTGGCGTCCATGGGTGACGACACGCCGAGCGCGGTCCTGTCCAAGAAGTACCGCCCGCTGTCGCATTACTTCCGCCAGAACTTCAGCCAGGTGACCAACCCGCCGATCGACTCCCTGCGCGAATTCCGCGTGATGAGCCTGAAGACGCGGTTCGGCAACCTGAAGAACGTGCTGGATGAATCGTCGTCGCAGACCGAGATCCTCGTGCTGGACACGCCGTTCGTCGGCAACGCTCAGTTCGTCGAGCTGCAAAAGCAGTTCAACGCGCCCTGCACGACCATCGACTGTACCTTTGTCCCCGGCAAGAACGCGCTGCGGGACGGGCTGGCGCGCATCCGCGCCGAGGCCGAGGAGGCGGTGTCCTCGGGAGCGGGTCACATCATCCTGACCGATGAGGCCGTCAGCGAGGATCGCATCGCCATGCCGATGATCCTGGCCACCAGCGCGGTGCACAGCCACCTGACGCGCAAGGGCCTGCGGACCTTCTGCTCGCTCAACGTGCGGTCGGCGGAATGCATCGACCCGCATTACTTTGCGGTGCTGATCGGTGCGGGCGCGACCATCGTGAACCCCTACCTCGCCGAGGACAGCCTTGCGGACCGCATCAAGCGCGGCCTGCTGGACATGTCCCTGACCGAGGCCGTGGCGCGTTACCGCGAAGCCATCGACCAAGGCCTGCTGAAGATCATGTCCAAGATGGGCATCTCGGTCATCTCGTCCTATCGCGGCGGTCTGAACTTCGAGGCCGTGGGCCTGTCCCGTGCCATGTGCGCGGAATACTTCCCCGGCATGATCAGCCGCATCTCGGGGATCGGTGTGAACGGGATCCAGAAGAAGGCCGAAGAGGTCCACGCGCTGGGCTTCAAGGGCGGGCGCGACGTGCTGCCGATCGGTGGCTTCTACAAGGCGCGCAAGTCCGGCGAGACCCACGCGTGGGGTGCGCAGACCATGCACCTGATGCAGGCGGCCTGTGACCGCGCGTCGTATGAACTGTGGAAGCAGTATTCGAACGCGATGCAGGCGAACCCGCCGATCCATCTGCGTGACCTGCTGGCGATCAAGCCGCTGGGCAAGGCGATCCCGATCGAAGAGGTGGAATCGATCACCTCGATCCGCAAGAGGTTCGTGACGCCGGGCATGTCGCTGGGGGCGTTGTCGCCCGAGGCGCACAAGCTGCTGAACGTGGCGATGAACCGTATCGGCGCGAAGTCGGATTCGGGTGAGGGCGGTGAAGATCCGGCACACTTCGTGCCGGAGCCCAACGGCGACAACCCGTCGGCGAAGATCAAGCAGGTGGCCTCGGGTCGTTTCGGTGTCACCGCCGAGTACCTGAATCACTGCGAGGAACTGGAGATCAAGGTCGCGCAGGGGGCGAAGCCCGGCGAGGGTGGCCAGCTGCCCGGCATGAAGGTCACCGACCTGATCGCGCGCCTGCGTCACTCGACCAAGGGCGTGACGCTGATCTCTCCGCCGCCGCACCACGACATCTACTCGATCGAAGACCTCGCGCAGCTGATCTACGACCTCAAGCAGATCAACCCGCGCTGCAAGGTGACGGTGAAGCTGGTGGCGTCTTCGGGCGTCGGCACCATCGCGGCGGGCGTGGCGAAGGCGAAGGCCGACACCATCCTGATCTCGGGCCACAATGGCGGCACCGGGGCGTCTCCGGCCACCTCCATCAAATACGCGGGTCTGCCGTGGGAGATGGGTCTGACCGAGGCGCATCAGGTTCTGGCGATGAACAACCTTCGGTCGCGCGTCACGCTGCGGACGGACGGTGGTCTGCGCACCGGTCGTGACATCGTCATGGCGGCGATGATGGGGGCCGAGGAATACGGCATCGGCACCGCCGCGCTGATCGCCATGGGCTGCATCATGGTGCGCCAGTGCCAGTCGAACACCTGCCCGGTCGGCGTGTGTACGCAGGACGAGGCGCTGCGCGCCAAGTTCACCGGGACGGCGGATAAGGTGGTCAACCTGATCTCCTTCTACGCCACCGAAGTGCGCGAGATCCTTGCGGAAATCGGTGCGCGGTCGCTGTCCGAGGTGATCGGTCGTGCGGACCTGCTGACGCAGGTGTCGCGCGGTGCGGAGCATCTGGACGATCTGGACCTGAACCCGCTGCTGATCCGCGTCGATGGCTCGGACAAGATCGAGTACGACCGTGACCGTGCGCGCAATGCCGTGCCGGACACGCTGGATGCCGAGATCGTCCGGGATGCCGCGCGCTTCCTGCAGGATGGGGAAAAGATGCAGCTGTCCTATTCGGTGCAGAACACGCACCGGACTGTGGGCACGCGGGTCTCGTCGCACATCGTGTCGAAGTTCGGCATGCGCAACGCGCTGCAACCGGATCACCTGCACATCAAGCTGACGGGCTCTGCCGGTCAGTCGCTGGGGGCGTTCGCGGCACCGGGTCTGAAGATCGAAGTGTCGGGCGATGCCAACGACTATGTCGGCAAGGGCCTGTCGGGCGGCACCGTGGTGGTGCGTCCGCCGCTGGTCTCGCCGCTGGTGGCCTCGGAGAACACGATCATCGGCAATACCGTTCTGTACGGGGCGACCGACGGTTACCTCTTTGCAGCGGGCAAGGCCGGTGAGCGTTTCGCGGTGCGGAACTCCGGTGCGAAGGTCGTGGTCGAAGGCTGCGGGTCGAACGGGTGTGAATACATGACCGGCGGCGTTGCGGTGATCCTGGGCGGGATCGGTGCGAACTTTGGCGCGGGCATGACCGGCGGCATGGCGTACCTGTACGACCCGAAGGACGAGGCCAAGGACATGATGAACATGGAGAGCCTTGTCACCTGCAAGGTCACCGTGTCCGCATGGGAAGACCAGTTGAAGGATCTGATCCAGCGTCACTTTGACGAGACCCGGTCGCAGAAGGCCGCCGAGATCCTGCAGCACTGGGATCTGGAGAAGGGCAATTTCGTCCAGGTCTGCCCGACCGAGATGCTGAACAAGATCCCGCATCCGCTGGGCATCGAGGAAAGCAAGGCGGTCCCGGCGGAGTAATCCGCCCGGTCCAGGCCCGACGTTTGGAGATTTGCGCGTCCCGGGGTATCCTCGGGGCGCGTTTTTTCGTTTGAGGGATTTGGAGATGATCGAACTGGCAGGGGAATTGATCTGCGTGTCACCGCAAGAGGCCGAGGTCGTGCGGGCCTATCTGCCTGACCATGTGGCGCTGACGCGGGAAGAGGAGGGCTGTGTCCTGTTCGAGGTGCTGCCGGTGGGCGGCGGCGTCTGGACGGTGCATGAGCTGTTCACGGATATGACGGCCTTCGAGGCGCATCAGGCGCGGGTACAGGTGTCGGAGTGGGGGCGGGCAACGGCGGCGATCCGGCGCAACTACGATGTGCGCGAGGTGGCGGACCCGGTGGAGCCTGCTGCGGAGCATGTGCATGACCATCCCCATGAGCACGATCACGCCCATCATCCCCATGGCGGTGACGCTGGGTGAATCTCCCCCCTTTCGCCGCAATTGTGTCCGTTGGTTGGCTAAATTTGGCGACATAAAGGGATTGTTCGCATAGTGGCGATATGAAGGACCTTGAATGAAGTCGATCTCTCAGTCTCACGGGGCGGGGCGGCGCTGTCCGGCGATGGGCGGGGCCGCCTCGTTTTTTGCTCGCGCCCGGGGACGGGCGGTGTAGACAGGGCGCATGGCGACACGGGCAAAGACGGCGCGCCCCGGCAAGGCGCGCAAGGGAACAGGGGCAAAGGGCGGTCTGCGGACGCGCCTGCGGCGCGTCGTGTTCAGGGGAGTTCTGGCTTTGGCAGGTTTCGTCGTTCTGGCTGTGGCGCTGTTCACCGTGGTGAACCCGCCGACCACGCATACCATCTGGACCGAGGCCGCGCGGTTGGGGTCGGTGGACCGGCAGTGGGTCGACGTGGATGACGTGGCGCCGGTGATGCTGCGGTCCGTCGTGGCGGCGGAGGATGCGAATTTCTGCGAGCACTGGGGGTTCGACATGAGCGCCATCCGGGCCGCGATCGAGGAAGGCGCGGCGCGGGGCGGGTCGACGATCTCTCAGCAGGTGGTGAAGAACGTGTACCTCTGGCAGGATCGGTCGTGGCTGCGCAAGGCGCTGGAGGCCGGGCTGACCCCGCTGGTCGAAGGCATGTGGTCCAAGCGGCGCATCCTCGAAGTCTACCTGAACGTTGCGGAATTCGACGAGGGCGTGTTCGGCGTACAGGCCGCATCGGAGCGCTATTTCGGCGTGCAGCCGGCAGACCTGAGCCCGCGGCAGGCGGCGCTGCTGGCGGCGGTGCTGCCTTCGCCCAAGACCCGCGATGCGGCGCGCCCGGACAAGGCGCTGAACCGCCGCGCCCGCGCCGTCGAGGATGGGGCGGCAACGATCCGCGCCGATGGCCGCGCGGCCTGTTTCGAGGGCGGACAGGCCGGGTGATCCCTGCCGCAACGACGGCAAAGCCGCGCCGTGGCTTCTCCTGTGGCTTGAATCCGGGGGCGGTTCGGGGGTAGGACGGGGCGTCTTCTACATCGGGATTTTCATGGCAAAGCTGTATCACGTGCCGCTCTCTCCCTTCTGTCGCAAGGTGCGTCTGAGCCTCGCGGAGAAGAAGATCGAATGCGAACTGGTCGAGGAACGCTACTGGGAACAGGACCCGGATTTCCTGCGTCGCAATCCGGCGGCCAAGGTGCCTGTGCTGCGCATCGACGGCAAGACCATGGCGGAATCGGCGGCCATCTGCGAGTGGATCGAGGAGAAGTATCCCGAGCCGTCGCTGATGCCGCGCTCGGCCGACGGGCGCTACGAGGTGCGGCGGCTGGTGAGCTGGTTCGATGACAAGTTCCACCACGAGGTGACCTCGAAGCTGCTGTACGAGCGGGTGAACAAGAAGGTCATGAAGGCCGGTTTCCCGGATTCCGGCAACGTGAAGTCCGGGGCGAAGGCGATCAAGTATCATCTGGATTACCTCGCCTGGCTGCTGGAGCATCGGCGCTGGCTGGCCGGGGACAACATGACGCTGGCGGATTTCGCGGCCGCCGCGCATCTATCGTCGCTGGATTACATCAGTGACGTCGACTGGAACCGGTCGGAGGCCGTGAAGGACTGGTACGCCAAGATCAAGTCGCGCCCGGCCTTCCGGTCGATCCTCGCCGACCAGGTGCCGGGCTTTCCGCCGCCGGCGCATTATGCGGACCTCGATTTCTGAGGGGGGACGATCTTTCTGCGAAAGATCGGGCGCGGGCTGCGCCCGCGTCGGGGGCTCTGCCCCCGGTCTGCCGCTGGCAGACTCCCCCGAGGGTATTTTCGTCAAGATGAAGGGGCAGGGGTGTGCTTGAGCTGACGGCTGCGCTGAAGGTCGAGGCGGATGCCGTGGGTTTCTCGGCCTGCCGGGTGTGTCGTCCGTCGGATGTGCCACAGGTGGCGGAACGCCTGGCAGAGTTCGTGGCGCTGGGGCGGCACGGGCAGATGGGCTGGATGGCAGAGCGCATGGGGTGGCGGGGCGATCCCGGCGCGCTTTGGCCCGAGGCGCGGTCGGTGGTGATGCTGGCGGAGAATTACGGGCCGGAGGGCGATCCTTTGGCGGTGCTGGGGCAGCGTGACCGGGGGGCGGTCAGTGTCTACGCGCAGGGGCGCGATTATCATGACGTGGTGAAGAAGCGCCTGAAGCGGCTGGGGCGTTGGTTGATCGACGCGTCAGGTTCCGATCCTGAAATCAAGGTCTTCGTGGATACGGCGCCGGTCATGGAGAAGCCGTTGGGGCAGGCGGCGGGCTTGGGTTGGCAGGGCAAGCATACGAATCTTGTCAGCCGCGCATTGGGGTCGTGGTTCTTCCTGGGCTGCATCTTTACCACGCTGGAGTTGCAGGTGGATGCGCCGGAGGTGGATCACTGCGGGTCCTGCCGGAAGTGTCTGGACATCTGCCCGACGGGGGCTTTTCCCGCGCCTTATCAGTTGGATGCACGGAGGTGTGTGTCGTACCTGACGATCGAGCACAAGGGACCGGTGGACGAGGCGCTGCGTCCGGGGCTGGGCAACCGCATCTACGGGTGTGACGATTGTCTTGCGGTCTGTCCGTGGAACAAGTTTGCGCAGGTGGCGGTAGAGGTGAAATATGCGGCGGCGGTCGGGGCGCCGCTGCTGGAAGACCTGGCGGGGCTGGATGATGCGGCCTTTCGGGCGCGATTTTCCGGGTCGCCGATCAAGCGGATCGGGCGCGACAGGATGGTGCGCAACGTCTTGTATGCCATCGGAAATTCCGGAGAGGCGCGATTGCGGAGCGTGGCGCAGTCCTTGTGTGACGATCCGGACGCGGCGGTGCGGGACGCGGCGCGCTGGGCGGTGGGATGTCTGGCGTTGTAACGCGGCCCTGATGCCACAATTTGCGCGAGATCGGCGCTTTTGCACGACGTTGGGTCAAACGGACTCTTGCATACTATACAAAAGCGTGATGGAGTCGGCGCACGCCGAGTGGGGGACGTGCTGCCAATACGCAATCACTCAATGGTGAAATGACAGGTAACCGTTATCGGTTGCCCAATTGTGACGCGTGCAAGCCGCGTCGCTTTTGGGTGGGTATGACGGGCGCAGAGCTGCCATCTCCGCGCCCGAGGCGACTTTCGTGATCTTGGGAGAAAGCGGTCGTCACCCGCCTGTTACATGGCAGGCGCAGGCAATTCACGCAACCCTCACGCACGAACCCGTGTGCGATGTTTCGCCGAGCTTTGCTTATCGGCAACAGCCCCTATTTGATGCATCATGGTTGAGACGCGGCCGCACAGGAGGGAAATCGTGGCAAAATATGAACGACGCCCGGAGGTTATCGAACAGCTGACGCCGGAACAGTACCGCGTCACGCAGGAGAGCGGGACGGAGCGGCCGGGGACCGGTGCATACCTGTCGAACAAGGCTGCGGGCATCTACGTGGACATCGTTTCGGGTGAACCTCTGTTCGCCAGCGCCGCGAAATACGAATCGGGGTGCGGTTGGCCGAGCTTTGTAAAACCGATCGAGCCGGACAACGTGGTCGAGTTGCGCGACCTGAGCCACGGGATGGTGCGGGTCGAGGTCCGCTCGAAGCACGGTGACAGTCATCTGGGGCATGTGTTCCCGGACGGGCCGATGGATCGCGGTGGCCTGCGCTATTGCATCAACTCGGCGGCGCTGCGATTCATCGCCAAAGAGGACATGGAGGCGGAAGGGTACGGTGCGTACCTGGCCCAGGTGGAGGACGTGGTATGACGGAACGGGCTGTTTTGGCGGGCGGATGCTTCTGGGGAATGCAGGAGTTGATCCGCAAATTGCCCGGAGTGGAGAGCACAAGGGTCGGCTACACCGGGGGAGATGTGGAAAATGCGACCTATCGCAACCACGGGACCCATGCGGAGGGAATCGAGATCCTCTTTGATCCGGAGCGGATTTCGTATCGTCGGCTGTTGGAGTTTTTCTTTCAGATCCACGATCCGACGACGCCGAACCGGCAGGGGAACGATCTGGGGATGAGCTATCGCTCTGCGATCTATTACGAAAATGACGCTCAGAGAGCCTGTGCGCTGGAAACCATCGCGGATGTCGAAGCATCCGGGTTGTGGCCTGGAAAGGTCGTGACCGAGGTCGAGCCGGTGGGTGATTTCTGGCAGGCGGAGGCCGAGCATCAGGACTACCTGCAGCGTCTGCCAAATGGTTACACTTGTCATTTTCCGAGGCCTGACTGGGTGTTACCGGCCCGAAACGCGGCTGAGTGACGGCAGCCATTAAGGGGATGGCAAGACGAGACGGCTAATCGTTGCTGCGCCGGGGTCCGTTTGGACCCCGGCGCTTTTCGATACGGGGCCGTTCCGCATGACTGTGAAATCCGAAGTCGCCTCGCGCGAAGCCTGCAATCTGTCATTGGTCGCCATGGCGTTGATTGCGCCGTTTCCTCCCGTGGCGGCTTGGCATGCAGGGACAAGCGTCGCCATTCCGCTTGTGGGGGTCACAGTCATGATGGCACTGGGCTTTCTGGCGCGGCGTACACGCACGCGTGCAAGTGATTTCACGTTGGTTGCTGCGATGACGGGCTTGCCGATGATGGCGGCCGCCGCGTCGGCCGGGAATGGCTGGCAGTTGGACATGCACATGCTGTTCTTCGTGATGCTGGCGGCCGTGTCCTCGCTGGCGTCGATCTCGTTGTTGCTGTGGTGCGCGGCCCTGACCGCGGTGCATCACATCACGTTCACGGTGTGGTTTCCTTCGCTGGTCTATCCCAGCGCTGATTTGATGGAAAACGTGTTCCGTACGGGTGTGCATGCGGTGATCGTACTCATCGAAACCGGGGTGCTGGTTATGCGGGTCCTCAGCCGCAATCGGATGCTGGCTCAGCTGGGTGCGTCGGCAGAGGAGCAGACGCGGCAGAGCGCTCTAGCGCGCGAGGCGCGGTCGCAGGCCGAAGACGCACAGAAGCGGGCCACGCAAGTGGTCGATCTGCTGCGTGCGCGGCTCAGCCGGTTGGCGCAACGTGACCTCACCTGTGTGATCGAACAGCGGCTCGAGGGCGGCTATGAGGAGATGCGCCGCGATTTCAACGGTGCGGTCGAAACGCTGCGCGGCGCCATCGCAGAGACGGCGAGCGCGGCACACACCTTCCACGACGAGGCTGCGGCGCTGACTGCTTCGACCACCGACCTGTCGCGCCGTGGGGAATCGCAGGCACATGATCTGGCGCAGACCAACGCGACCTTTGGCGCGATGACCGATGCGGTACGGTCCACGGCGGAAAAGGCGGGGGAAGCCTCGCGCGCAGCGCAGGAAGCCAATTCAAAGGCGGAGCGCTCGCGCGAGATCACCGGTCGCGCCATGGAGGCGATGCGCTCGATCGAGAGTTCGTCGGGTGAGATCGCGCGCATCATCGACCTGATCGACGACATCTCTTTCCAGACCAACCTGCTGGCGCTGAATGCTGGCGTCGAAGCAAGCCGTGCCGGGGAATCCGGCAAGGGCTTCGCCGTTGTGGCGATGGAGGTGCAGCAACTGGCGCAGCGCACCGCCGAGGCCGCCAGCGGCATTCGCGACCTTATCGTCGAGAGCGAGGAGCGGGTGAGCGAGGGCGTGGAATTGGTGTCTGGCGCTATTGCTTCTCTCGAAGAAATCAGGGCTGAGGTGCATCGTGTGAGCACATTCAACAAGGAGATCAGCGCAAAGTGTGCCGAGCAGAGCGAGGCGCTGGACGGACTGACCCGCACCATGACCGCAATCGACCACAACACTCAGTCCACCGCTGCCATGAGCGAAGAGCTGGCAGCAATGTCTGACCGGATCGCGCGCGCCGCGCAGGATCTGGCAGGACGCATGGAAGGGTTCACGACGCGGATGGGGGCTGGCGGAGGGCGCGTGTCGGCTCAGGACGAGGATCAGGGATGGCCCATGGAGGAGGGCGATGGCACGGAAGAAGGAATGCGGGCGGCCTGAACGCTCAGCAGGCCACGTGACCCTTCGGGGCCAGTATCGGAAAGTGCGCTACGGCGCTTCGAATTCAGCGTCTGGGGAGTTCCGGGTGAAATTGTGCCGCTCAACGCGCACGTCACGGAAACCCGCAGGGATTAGGCATATCTACGATTTGAATTGAACTGAGGGCGCTGGCTCCTGTCACGTTGCGTGTCCTTAAAGCCTCTGGTTCGATGACAGGAGGCTACATTTTGGGGCAAGTCATGGTGGGCGCAAAGCGGCAAGCCTTCTTTGCATGCCGTCCTGTATGGATACTCTGCGCAAACTGTGGATGGCCGTTGGGCGATCATCAGGGCTAGGGTCATTTCGCGACTACAGCGGAGGGCACCATGGCTGATGTGGCATTCTGGGACAGGATTGCGGACAGATACGCGGCGCGGGCGGTTGGCAACGAAACCGCCTATGCGGGGACGCTCGAGCGGGTGCGCGCCTGGCTGCGCTCTGACATGTCGGTGATGGAGATCGGGTGCGGAACCGGAACGACTGCTTTGCGACTGGCTGGATCCGTGGCGCACTACCTCGGGACCGATCTATCGGGAGAGATGCTGCGGATTGCGCGGGGGCGGGCAGCGGGCGTTCCAGTGGTGAGCTTCGAGCAGGCCGCGGCAGAGACGGCGGGTGCCGGTCGACGGTTTGACGCCATTTGCGCCTTCAACCTCATGCATCTCGTGGAGGATCGCGGGGCGGTTCTGGCGCATGTGCAGGATAGGCTTTCGCCGGGCGGTTTGTTCATCTCGAAAACGCCCTGTCTAGGGCACAAGCCCTGGCTGCGCCCAGTCGTCTGGGGGATGCAGTGCTTTGGCAAGGCGCCGAGCGTGGCGCACTTCCTCAAGGTCGCGGAGTGGGAGCAGGAGCTTGTTCAGGCGGGCTTTGACATCGTCGAGACCGGAGATTACCCGGCGGGTCTGCCCAATCATTTCGTGGTTGCCCGTTTGCCGTGAGCCGCGACTGACGTGACGTGTCGCGTGACAAGGGAAGCCTGATCGTGTGTGCTGCGCCCTGATTTAGGGAGGCTTACCATGACCGCATATCCGCATTTGCTGCGCCCGCTCGACCTTGGGTTTACCACGTTGAAGAACCGGGTGCTGATGGGGTCCATGCACACGAACCTCGAAGAGCGGGGCGATTGGAACGCGGTGGCGGAGTTCTATGCCACGCGGGCGCGCGGCGGCGTCGGCCTGATGGTCACGGGCGGCATGGCGCCGAACCGCGAGGGGGGCGTGTTCCCCGGCGCAGCGGGGCTGTTTTCGGGTGAGGACATTGCCAATCACCGGATGGTCACGGACCGGGTGCATGAGGGGGGCGGCAAGATCGCGATGCAGATCCTGCACGCGGGGCGCTACGCCTACGGGCCGGACTGCGTTGCGCCGAGTGCGGTGAAGTCGCCGATTTCTCCCTTTCCGCCAAAGGCTTTGGACGAGGAGGGGATCGAGAAGCAGATCAGTGACATGGCCACGGCGGCGGCGCGGGCGCGCGAGGCGGACTATGACGGTGTCGAGGTGATGGGGTCGGAGGGATACTTCCTGAACCAGTTCCTCGTGACCCATACCAACAAGCGCGAGGACCGCTGGGGCGGGTCGTACGAGAACCGGATGCGCCTGCCCGTGGAGGTGATGAAACGGGTGCGCGCTGCGGTGGGCGACGATTTCATCGTGATTTTCCGCCTGTCGATGATTGACCTCGTGCCCAATGGGTCGACCCATGAGGAGGTCGTGCAGCTGGCGCAGGCTGTCGAGGCGGCGGGGGCCACGATCATCAACACCGGGATTGGCTGGCACGAGGCGCGGGTGCCGACGATTGCCACGAGTGTGCCGCGGGCGGCCTTTGCCTGGGTGACGCAAAAGCTGATGGGGAAGGTGTCGGTCCCGCTGATCTGTTCCAACCGGATCAATACGCCGGAGGTGGCGGAGCGGGTGTTGGCGGAGGGTTGTGCGGACATGGTGTCCTTGGCGCGGCCCTTCCTTGCGGATCCGGAGTTCGTGAACAAGGCGGCGCGGGGGCGGGCGGACCTGATCGCGCCGTGCATCGCCTGCAACCAGGCATGTCTGGATCACACGTTCTCGGGGAAGGTGTCGTCCTGCCTGGTGAACCCGCGTGCGGCGTTCGAGACGACTTTGAAGGTCGAGCCTGCGGCAGCGGTGAAATCCGTGGCCGTGGTGGGCGCGGGGCCTGCCGGGATGGCGGCGGCGGTGACGGCGGCGCAGCGCGGGCATCGGGTGGTGTTGTTCGACCGCGCCGAGGAGGTCGGCGGGCAGTTGAACATGGCCAAGCAGGTGCCGGGCAAGGAGGAGTTCCACGGGTTGGTGGACTGGTTCCGGGCGTCGCTTAACGAGGCCGGGGTCGAGCTGAGGCTGGGCGTTGAGGCTGATGTCGACGCTTTGGTGGGCTTTGACGAGGTGATCGTGGCGACGGGCGTGAACCCGCGCGATCCCGGCATTCCGGGGCAGGATCATGCCAAGGTTGTCGGGTATGTCGATGTTTTGCGGGGTCGCGCGGAGCCGGGCAAGCGGGTCGCGGTTATCGGGGCCGGGGGGATTGGCTTTGACGTGTCGGAGTTCCTGGTGACCGGGGAAAGCCCGACGGAGAGCCTGCCGGACTGGATGCGCGAATGGGGCGTGACGGACCCGGAAACGGTACGGTCGGGGCTGGCGCCCGAGGGGCCGCAGCCGGATGCGCCTTTGCGCGAGGTGGTGATGTTGCAGCGCAAGGCCGAGAAGCCGGGCAAGCGTCTGGGCAAGACGACGGGCTGGATCCATCGGGCGACGCTTCAGATGAAGGGTGTGCAGATGAAGGCCGGGGTGAATTACGAGCGGATCGACGATGCGGGGTTGCATGTGTCCTACGGCGAGGCGCGAGAGCGGCCCGAGGTGATCGCCTGTGACACCGTGGTTCTGTGTGCCGGGCAGGTGAGCGAGCGGTCTTTGGCGGATGCGCTGGAGGCGGCGGGGCTGACGTGCCACGTGATCGGCGGGGCGGATGTGGCCGCCGAGCTGGACGCGAAGCGGGCGATTGACCAGGGGGTCAGGTTGGCGGCTGGTTTGTGAGGCAGGTTTTGGGGGTGGGTGCGATTTGGCGACGCCAAATCGAATGCCGGGGAGGCTCTGCCTCCCCGGACCCCTCCGAGGGTATTTCCATCAAGATGAAGGCAGGGGCGCGCCGCTGATCGTCGGCGTGGGACGCTTGGTGATGGGGCGCAGGAGGGAGTGTTTTTAGGGCGCGCGGAGCAGGGTCACGTGGGTGTCGCCGTAGCGGCGGCTGTTGAGCAGGGTGAAGCCTGCCGGGGGCTGTTGGGGGGCCGACTCTTCCCAGACGATCAGGGCGTTCCGGGCGAGCCAGCCTTGGGACAGGGCTGAGGTCAGGGCCTTGGTGCCGAGGGATTTGCCATAGGGTGGGTCGAGGAAGACGAGGCTGGCGGGTTCGGGCGCGGGTGGCAGACGGGTGGCGTCGCAGGTCAGCAGCGTCGCGTAATCGTGGCCGTTCAGCAGGTCGAGGTTCTCGCGGATGAGGCCCGCGCCGATGCGGCCGCTTTCCACGAAGGTGCAGTGATCCGCTCCGCGCGAGAGCGCTTCGAGGCCGAGGGCGCCGGTGCCTGCGAACAGGTCGAGCACGCGGGCGCCGTCGAAGGGATCACCTTCTGGCCCGTCGAAGCGGCCGCCGGAGAGCATGGAGAAGAGCGACTCGCGCACGCGGTCGGTGGTGGGACGCAGATGCGCGCCCGGGTCGCCTTTGCCCACGTTGGCGAGGCGGCGGCCGCGCCAGTCTCCGGCGATGATCCTCACGCTTTCAGCAGGGCCTTCATGTTCGTCTCCGGGTTGGCGATGTCGGCCTTGGACGGGGATTTCCCCGCTTCGATCAGGCGTTTCCCCACCATGTAGGATTTCGAGTCGTTCATGGCGTCCACCGCCAGCAGGGTGTCGCCTTGGTAGTACCAATGCGACAGGGACTCGCCGTCCTGACGGGTGACGATGTTGTCATAGCCGGTGTTCAGCCCGGCGATTTGCAGTTTCACGTCGTATTGGTCGGACCAGAACCACGGTTTCGCGGTGTAGTCGCGGGTGGTCCCCATGATGTTGTCGGCCACCAGTTCACCCATGTCGATGGCGTTGCCAACGGATTCGAGGCGGATGCGGCCATCGCCATGCGGGAACGACGCGCAGTCGCCTGCGGCCCAGATGGCCGGGTCGGAGGTCTGGCCCTGCGCATTCACGGCGATGCCGTTGAGGATCTCCAGCCCGGCGGTTTCCGCCAGCGCCTGCGCCGGGGTGATGCCGACGCCGACGATGACCATATCCACGTCGAGGGTGGTGCCGTCGGCCAGTTCCGCGCCGGTGACGTGATCCTCACCGAGAAGGCGGACGAGGCCCGTGCCTTCGCGCAGATCGACGCCGTGGGATGTGTGGAGGTCGCGGAACCACGCGGAGGTTTCGGGCGCGGCCACGCGTTGCAGGATGCGGTCGGCGGCTTCGACCAGGGTGACGGTCAGTCCGAGCTTGGCGCAGACGGCGGCCGCTTCGAGGCCGATGTAGCCGCCGCCGACCACGAGGACCTTCTTGCCGGACACGCAGGCGGGGCACATGGCGTCCACGTCCGCCAGTGTGCGTACGCAGAAGACGCCGGCGAGGTCACCGCCGATGGCGGCGGGCAGGCGGCGCGGGATCGACCCGGTGCAGAGCGCGAGGTGGTCGTATGCGATGGCCTTGCCCCCGGCCATGACGGTCTTTGCGTCACGGTCGATGCCGGTCACCGTCTCGTTCAGGTGCAGGTCGATGCCGTTCTCGGGATAGTAGGTGGCGGGGCGCAGATAGAGGCGTTCCTCCTCCATTTCACCCAGCAGGTAGGCCTTGGACAGGGGCGGGCGCTGGTAGGGGGGAACGGGCTCGTCCCCGATCAGGGTGATGGCGCCATCAAAGCCCTTGGAGCGCAGACGCGCCACCAGCGAGGCAGCCGCCTGACCACCGCCCACAACAACGACCTTGCTCATGGTCCCTCTCCCTGATTTTGTGCCCACGCGGGGCCTGTTCCGAGTTAGCGCGCACACTAGGTAGGGCAGGCAGGAAACGCAATTCCAAGGAGGGACGGAAAGATGGCGATTTCACAGGGTGACATGCTGCCGGAGGCAACTCTGTTGCGTATTGGCGAAAACGGGCCCGAAGGCGTGGCGCTGGGCGACTTGGCGAAGGGGCGCAAGTTGGTGATCTTTGCGCTGCCGGGGGCCTATACCGGCACCTGCACCAACGCCCATGTGCCGTCGTTCATCGAGGCAAAGGACGGGTTCACGGCCAAGGGCGTGGACGAGATCATCTGTATCTCGGTCAATGACCCTTTCGTGATGGATTCGTGGTCGCGGCACACCGGAGCGGACAAGGCGGGGATCACCTTCCTTGCGGACAGCGAGGCGGTGTTCACCAAGGCGATGGGGATGGAGTTCACCGCGCCGCCTGCGGGGCTGATCGACCGCTCCAAGCGCTATGCGATGGTGGTCGAGGATGGCAAGGTGACCGCGCTGGCCGCCGAGGAGAACCCGGGCGTCTGCACCGTGTCCTGCGGGCCGGCGGTGCTGGACCTCGCCTGAGGCTTCTGAGGGTACGTCTGGGAGCTGCGGCCCTTTAGACACCGTCTGGGGGCTGCGCCCCCGGGCCCCCGGGGAAGCTGAGATCAAGGTGAAGGCGGGAGATCTGCTTCCCCTTCATCTTGATCCAAATACCTCGGGGGGGCGCGAGGGGGACCCCTCGACGGTGAGCCGGTGCCAAAGGCGCGACATGTTCAGGTCGGCGCCGTTTTTCACGCATACGGCGCGGGCCGGTCGTCCAGCGTCAGTTGCAGGAAGGCAAGGTCGAGCCATTGGCCGAACTTGCAACCGACCTGCGGCAGCAGGCCCACCTGTCGGAAACCCAGCGTTTCATGAAGCCGGATCGACGCGGTGTTCCCGGCCTCGATCCCGGCGACCATCGTGTGTTTGCCCAGGGCACGAGCGCGCGGGATGAGGGCCTGCATCAGGGCGCGGCCGATTCCTTTGCCCCGGCCCTCTGCCGCGACGTAGACCGAATGTTCGACCGTGTGGCGGTAGCCGTCGAAGGCGCGCCAGTCGCCGAAGGAGGCGTAGCCGAGCACGGTTTCACCCTCGGTTGCCACCAGGACCGGGTAGCCCGCGCGTCGCCTGTCCGCCAGCCATGCACGGCGGTTGTCCAGATCCACGGGTGTATCGTTCCAGATCGCCGTCGTCTGCAGGACCGCGTCGTTGTAGATCGTCAGGATGGCTGGGAGGTCACTCTCGACGGCGTCTCGGATCTGCATGGTCTGCCCCCTGTCATTGCCGGTCGGGTGTGTCCTGTTCGGCGGCGTCCCGCAAGGGGCGGATCTGCACGGTTCCTGCACGACCTTGCGTCGGCTTCTGCACATTTGGCGTGCGATACCCGTCAGGAAAGTCAGACAGGAGCATTCACATGCCACAGCCGCCGGAAACACCACGCCCCGCCGCACAGCCTCGGCCCTCGTCCCCCGGCAGGCGGTTCCTGACGGTCGGCTTCCTCACCCTTCTGATGTCCGTCCCCACCTTCTTTGCCGCCGAGATCGTTGGCGCGCGGGCGGAGTACCAGGAGGCCACTGCCGCGTCGGTCGGTGAGGAGTGGGGCGGGGCGCAGGTGCTGTCCGGCCCGATCATGGTGATCCCGGTCGAAACCACCGTGACGCGGATGGACACGCGCCCGCGCCTTGACCCGGAGACCGGCGCGCAATTGCTGGGAAAGGAGGGCAAGGCGCTGTTCGAGCGCTTCGAGGAGGTCGTCATCGAGCGCAGCGACCCCGTCTACCTGCTGCCCGAGACCTTCGACGCCGAGGTTTCGACCGAGACGCAGGAGCGCGCGCGCGGCATCTTTCGCGTGCCGGTCTATTCCGGTCGGTTGACGGCCAGTTTCGATTTTGCCCCCGAGGCGGCGGTGTCACAGATCGGGCCGAAGGATCGGCTGTTGTGGGGCGAGGCCGCCCTGCACATGACGGTCAGCGACAATCGCGGCCTGCGCGGCGTGGCGCGGCTGGAGGAGGGCGGCGCGGCACTGGCGCTGGAACCGATGGCGGATCGCGCCGGTCTGGTGGCGCTGATCGGCGACCCGCGCCAACGCGCGGCTTATGCCCTGACGCTGGGTCTGAACGGCGCGCAGCAGCTGATGCTGACGCCATTGGGGCGCGAGAGCCTTGTCAGCCTGACCGGCGACTGGCCGCATCCGTCCTTTGCCGGGGCCTTCCTGCCGGACAGTTCCGAGGTCACCGAGGACGGGTTCACCGCCCGCTGGACCATCCCGCATCTCGCGCGGTCCCTGCCGCAGGCGGGGCGGTCGGACCCGGACCCGGTGGCGCGGCGCGCGGCGGCCTTTGGTGTGTCCTACGTGACGCCGAATGACTTCTATCAAAAGGCATGGCGGGCGGCGCGCTACGGGATCCTTTTCGTCGGTCTGACCTTCCTGACGATCCTGCTGATGGACCGCACGTCGGACAGGCCCGCGCACCCGGTGCAATACCTGCTGGCGGGGCTGGCACAAACGACCTTTGTGCTGCTGATGGTCAGCTATGCCGAGGCGATCGGTTTCACCGCCGCTTACCTTCTGGCCGCAGGAGCGGTCATCGGGCTGCTGACCCTCTTCGGCTTTGTCGGGTTGAAGCTGGGGGTGCGGGCACTGGGGCTGGGCGCAGTTCTGTCGGTGGTCTACGCCGTGCTCTACGTCATCCTGCAAAGCGCCGATCACGCGCTGATCGCCGGATCGACCCTCGCCTTTGCCGCGCTGGCCCTGACCATGTTCGTCACCCGCGACGAGGACTGGCACGGGCCCGAGCGCGCCCCGAAAGGCCAGGGCCCCTTGCGCCGTTGGCTGGGTGCAACAGCGACTGACCCTGTGGTCGGGCCCTCGGCGCACCCGTGATGCGTCGACCTGACGGCGGGATCAGGCAGACCAGCCTGATCCTTTCGCGCCGAAGCAGTGCCGATGTCAGCGTGAGATGACTTCTGACACGGCGCGCAGAAGATTGCCCATACGCTCGAAATCCACGGCGGTGGCGGGCCGGGCATCAGAACGCATCAGTTCGACAAGCCCTTCGAGGTCATCCTCCAGAGAGCCGACTGGCAAAGGCTGCCCCGGCTCCTCGTAGACCGCGAACATCTCGTCCGTGGGCAAGGCGAGGTAAGCGTCGTTCTGAGCCAGATCCACGTCATGCAAACCGCGCTGCTTGTAGTCCTCGACCATGCGCTGCAGCAACACTGCCAGCGTCAGAAGGTTGATCCGGTCCGTCTGCATCTTCAGTTCCCCAATACCTCGAGAGCCTCGTTGATCTTGCGCAATTCACCTTCGTGCTTCGCGATCTGCTTTTCCAGAGCCCGCGCGCGTCCATCAAATATCTTCTGGCGCGCTTCGGGGGTTGGAGCGTTTCGATAGGTTCCCTTGTTGTCCATGGACAGGGGATCACGTTTCCATTGCTCCAGCTTCTGCATGTGCTCGTCGCGCAATTTCTCGTAGCTGCTGCGAGATTTCTCCAGCTTGTCGCGCGACTGTCCGCAATACGGGTTCTTCGGGTCGCAGGTCCGCCGCGCACCCTTGCCGCCTTTGTTTCCGGTGCCACCCTTTCCGGGCTTGGCGCTGTCCGGAACCTTGGGCTTGCGCCGGAATATCTTGCCTGCGTGCCGCAGTGCTGCTTTGCCGCCCTCGACGAGAATCCTGCCGATTACGCTCCACATTGCTCGGCCACCTCCCACAGGTCGATGGGCAACTGGTCAACGTCACCATACGTGGCCAAGTAGCGGCGATACTCTTCGCGGAATCCGGCATCCAGTGCCCAGCGCGTGTCGGTCTGGAAACACAGCAGGCAGTAGCACCAGATCGCGTAATCCCCTTCGAAGCCGAAATTGCGACAATCCTCGCGGCACGCGGCAAGTCGCGCGCGGCGCCGGTCCGCTGGCATCTCTGGCCCGCAGGCCGAAAGTTCGTCGTCGATGTCGGCAAACAGCCCGTCGCGGGCGCGTTCATCAAAGTCGCGAAACTGCTGGTCTGAAATCAACAGGGCCATTGTCACCACCGCCACCGAAAGAAGCACACCAAACAGACATGCAATCATGAGGAGAAAAATCAAGAACGGGAACCAAGGCGGTCCCCTCCCCGTTATGGCTCTGAAAGCGGAGCAGCGCCGACCCGGCCCGTCCTCTGCATGGTGAAACAACGAAGAGGAGAGACCCCATGACCGACATCGCAAATGCAAAGGTCCTGATCATTGCCACCAACGGCTTTGAGCAGTCCGAACTCGAATTCCCGCGCGACCAGCTGCGGGTGAAGGGTGCGACCGTCGAGGTGGCTACGCTGGACGGCAAGGCCATTAAAGGTTGGGAAGGCTCCGACTGGGGCCGAGAGGCAGAGGCCGATCTGAAGATCGCTGACGCGGATGCCACCCAGTATGACGCGCTGGTGCTGCCGGGCGGCCAGATGAACCCGGATCTGCTGCGGGTGGAGCCGGAGGCCATCGCGCTGATCAAGGCCTTTGCCGAGCAGGGCAAGGTGATCGCCGCCATCTGCCACGCACCGTGGCTGCTGATCGAGGCCGGTCTGGTGGCCGGTCGCGAGATGACCAGCTACACCTCGATCCGCACGGATCTGGAAAACGCCGGTGCCAAGGTGATGGACACCTCGGTCGTTGCCGATCAGGGCATCGTCACCTCGCGCAACCCCGACGACCTGAAGGACTTTGTGTCTAAGATTGTCGAGGAAATCGAGGAAGGTCAGCACAGCCGCAAGGCCGCCTGATCCCTTATGAACGTATAGAATAGGCACCATGTCCCCGCTTGGGTGCCTGTCCCGGCCCCCGCCCGTCCCCTCGGGTGGGGGTTTTTTTACACTCTGTTTCCGCGTTTCCCGCTGCGCCACGGTCACGGCAGAAACCTCAAGATTGTCCCCCCCGCGCCCGAATTCGGCCCTGATTCGACGTCATCCCTTGTCAGGACAAAGGAACGACGAGGAGACGGGAATGGATCGTCTTACGGAAATGGAGGCTTTCGCCACGGTGGTGGACCAGGGGGGGTTCACCGACGCGGCCAAGAAGATGGGGATTTCCAAGTCCGCTGTCTCGAAACACGTGTCCAGTCTGGAGGCGCGGCTTGGTGCCCGCCTGCTGAACCGCACGACGCGCCGCGTCTCGCCGACCGAGATCGGTCTGGCCTATTACGACCGCGCCCGTCGCGTCCTGAACGACGCCGGAGAGGCCGACGCGCTGGTGACCTCGATGCAGTCCGCCCCCTCGGGCCTGCTGAGGATCTCTGTCGCGACCGATTTCGGTGTGAACCACCTGTCGCCGGTGCTGGGCGAATTCCTTGCGGAATTCCCGGACATCACCGTGAACATGGTGCTGAACAACCGGTATGTCGAACTGATCTCCGAAGGGTTCGACATGGCCGTGCGCATCGGCGAGCTGGAAGACTCGACCCTGCGGGCCCGCAAGCTGACAGAGACCTGCAAGCGCATGATCGCCGCGCCCTCGTATTTCGAAAAATACGGCCGTCCGGGACGGATCGACGATCTGAACGAACATAAGCTGTTACATTATAGCAACCAGTCCTCCGGTAACGTCTGGAAGCTGACCGCGCCTTCGGGTGAAAAGCGCCAGGTGCGCACGGCGGGCTGGCTGACCGTGAACGATGGCCAGTCGCTGCTGAACGCCTGCATCGGTGGCCTCGGCATCGCCTACCTGCCGTCCTATCTATACCACGACGCGATGGAGGCCGGACTGGTCGAGGACGCCATGCCCGACTTGCCGATGGAGATGCAGGGCGTCTATGCCGTCTACCCGCCGGGTCGCTTCACCCAGCCCAAGGTTCGCGCCTTCATTGATTTCCTGGTCCATGCCTTCGCCGAGAAGGGCCCGGACAAATGGTAACGATATAACAGAATACCAAGGTGACGGGCGGATTTCGGATGCCCGCCCGTCGCGGTACTTCCCCGCCTGATGCTAGGCACCAACTGGCCCCCGCCGACAGAAGTCGACGGGGGTTCTTTTCGTTGTATGATATAGCGCTGCGTTTGCTGCGGCGTCCCAGCGGCGGGGTTCAGACTTGCCTTGCCGCGGCTGCCCGTGCCTGATGGTCGCAACCACAGGGAGCGCATCATGGATCCACTCGCCGTCATTGCCGACATTCACGGAAACGCCGACGCGCTGCACGCCGTGTTGTCGGATATCGCGGCGCGGGGTGTTCGTCGGATCGTGGCGTTGGGCGACCATCTTAGTGGTCCGTTGGCGGCACGGGAGTGCGCCGACCTGCTGATGGCGCGGCAGATCACCTGCATCCGGGGTAACCACGACCGCTACCTGACGGAACAGGCGCCGGAGGACATGATCCCCTCGGACCGTGTCGCGTTCGACCAGATCGGGCCGCATCACATGGACTGGCTGCGCGGGCTGCCGCCGAAGCTGCATCTGCCGGAGGGGATCTTCCTGTGCCACGGCACGCCGGAAAGCGACACGACCTACTGGCTGGACACCCTTGGCCCCGATGGCGAAGCGCAGCTGCGCCCGCGGGCCGAGATCGAGGCCATGGCCGTGGTTCGTGTCCCGCTGACTCTATGCGCGCACACGCATATTCCACGCCGTGTCGATCTGCCCGACGGGCGCGTCATCCTGAACCCCGGCAGCGTCGGCTGTCCGGGTTACACCGACGACCACCCCGTCCCGCATGTGATGGAGGCGGCGACCTCCGCCGCCTGTTACGCCATCGTCGAGCCGCGTGCGACGGGCTGGGCCAGCAGCTTTCACCACGTTCCCTATGACACCACCCGCATGGTCGCGCTTGCCCGCCAGCATGGCCGCGAGACCTGGGCGCGCGCCATCGGCACGGGCTGGGTGCGCTAGTCGGTGGAGAGCAGCACCGCCTCGACCCGGCGGTTGGCCTCGCGCCCTTGCTCGGTGAGGTTGGTGGCGACCGGGGCCATGTAGCCCGCGCCCTCGGCCTGCAACTGGGTTGCGGCGACGCCCTTGTCCGTCAGGTAGGCCACGGCGGCCTCGGCGCGCTTCAGCGACACGGCTCGGTTGGCCTGCAATGATCCGGTCGCATCGGTGTGCCCGACGATCATCACCCGACGGTTCGGGTTGGCCTTCAGGTATTGCGCCAGCGTGTCCAGCGATCCCACCGCCCCGCCGCCCAGCGCGGCAGAGCCCGAGGCAAAGATCACGTCCGGCAGCACGACATGGCCCTCGGCTTCCAGCGCTTCGGCCAGCCCGCGTGCCTCGGCAGGCATGACCACCGCCGCGGTGGTCTTGACCGCCGCTTTCACGCCGTTGCCGGCGCGCACGATCTGGACATAGCCGTCCCGCGCGCCCCGGCTGGCAAGCACGGACACGGCACCGTCAGGCGAACGCGCTGAAATGAAATGGTAATCGTCGAGCGAAACGTACATCTGCGGCGCCGGGACGACCAAGGTGTTGAACCGGAAGTCGAACCCACCGCAGGCCCGCGCCGCGCAGTCCAGCACGATCTCGTAGCCGCTGGCCGCAAGCGCATCGCGCAGCGGCTGAACCATCTGGAAGGCGCTCAGGTCAGAGTTCGGCACCCGCCAGGCTTCGACCTCGATCCGGCCCTCGATGCGCGCGGTTGGCATCCGCCCGTTCGTCCACGCCCCCGTCGGAAGCGCATAGGCACCGGGGTCCTGCACGGTGCTCAGCGTGCGTTCGGCGGATTTCGGCAGCGACAGGTCCTGCGCCGCCACTGGTTGAGCGAGCAGCAGCGCGACCAGTGCCTTACCGAGCCTGCGCGTGATACTCGTCATTCGGCCGCATGTCGGTGGCCGAGGCCACGCGATTGGTCATGTTGAAGAACCCCGCCACGTTGGCGATGTCCCAGATGTCACGGTCGCTGAAGCCCGCATCGCGCAGCGCCTCGCGGTCGTATTCGCCGATCTTGAAGGACTCGACGGTCATCTTCTCGGCGAAGGCCAGCATGGCGCGCTGACGGTGCGACAGGTCCGCCACCCGCCAGTTCATCACCATCATCTCGCCCAGCTTCGGATTCCCGGACAGCTGTCGCACCGCCGCGCCATGAGCCGTCAGGCAGTAGAAACACTTGTTCACCGAGCTGACCACCACCGCGATCATCTCGCGCTCAAGCTTGGACAGACCCGAGTCCGCCAGCATCAGGTCGTTGTACATGGCGGTGAAGGTGTTCAGCTTGTCGATGTCAAAGGCGTAGGCCTTCAGGACATTCGGCACCATGCCCAGCTTGTCTTGGCAGACATCGAAGTACTTCTGCGTCGGCTCCGGCAGCGGATCGACGGGGGAGAGGTTCAGGGCGGTGGGATTGGTGTCACTCACGTGTCGTCGCTTTCGGTATGAAGAATGCGGTAATGGTAACGCCCTGCCACGTCCATCTGCAACGAGGTATAAAGCGCACTGGCGGCATCGTTCCGAGCGGTGGCCGCGCAACTGATCCAGCGCGCGCCTTTGGACGCGGCCCAGATTGCCGCACAGCGCATCATCCAGCCGCCCAGACCCTTGCCGCGGTGCTCTTCCTTGATGTGCAGCGCGTGGACCATCGCCGTGTCGCCGTGGATGGCGCAGAACCCCGCGCCCGCCGGACGGTCGCTGACCCGCCCGAACAGGCCGGTCTTTGGCCCCGCCGCACGGTCCATCACCCGCTGGCGCGCCTCGCCGATCTCGCCGTCCTCCCAGATCTCGCGCATGATGGCGAGCGGTTCCCAGATGGCAAAGGCCGAGACGCGCGGCAGTTTCATGTCAGTCAGGCGGTCGATGGGCGCGAGCCAAAGCTGCGTCTCGTCGGCCTTTTCGTAGCCTTGGGAGTCCAAAGCGATGTCCAGCGTTTCGTCGCCGACGTTCATGTCCGGGCGGATCATGAACAACGGCTCCTGTCCCATCAGGCGCATGGCCGTCTCGGCGGCGGTCACATCGTCCACCCGCCAGGCATCGCGGGAGGTTGCAGCGGACACGCGCTTGCCGCCGCCGCGCCCCTCGCGCAGTGTCCAGGGGCCGGTATTCACCTTGGCCGCTGCGGGCCAGGTCGCGTCAAGCGTGTCGAAAAGGCGGGGCAGGTCGGGCTTGTTCTTGATCATGGCTCAGCCCGGGAACAACGCGTGAAGGCGCGTCATGGCCGCATCGAGGCGGCCCGCATCGGTGCCGCGCACCACGAGGTTCGTGCCGTAGACACCGTCCTTCTGAAACGGGTAGCTGCCGAATTGCAGGTCGCTGAATTCTTCTGCCAGCGCGCCGAGCGGCAGCGCTACCTCGCCCTCGCCACGCATCAGCCGCAGCGTTTGAGACAGGATCGGCGCGCCGCCGGTCAGGGTGGGCAGGAGGCTCGCCACCATGGCCTCGAACACGCTCGGGACGCCCGCCATCACATGCACGTTGCGCAGCGAAAACCCCGGCGCGGCAGAGACCGGGTTGTCGATCAGCGCCGCCCCGTCCGGGATGCGCGCCATGCGCAACCGCGCCTCGTTGAGCTCGGTGCCGGAGCGGTCGTAATGCGCCTGAAGGATCGCGCGGGCGTCGTCGCGCACGCTGATCGCCACGCCGAACGCCTCCGCCACGCAAGGCGCGGTGATATCGTCATGCGTCGGCCCGATCCCGCCCGAGGTCACCACGTGGTCATAGGCCTCCGCCAGCGCCTGCACCGCGCCGACGATGGCCGCGCGGTCGTCCGAGACCACGCGCACCTCCTTGAGGTCGATGCCGTGCCGGGTAAAGGCCTGCGCCAGATGGTGCATGTTGCTGTCGCGCGTCCGCCCGGACAGGATCTCGTCGCCGATCACCAGCATGGCGGCAGTGGGATTGGGCATGTCGGTCCTCCGTCCAGTCAGGCGCAACGGGCGCAAGAAACTTGCGCGTCTCGTTGGTTAACGTATAGGGCTCGCCTCATGCGCTTTCAAACACAACTGGTGCCTGCGACACTGATACGCCGCTACAAGCGGTTCCTGGCGGATTGCAGGCTGGACGACGGGCGCGAGATCACCGCCCATATCGCCAACCCCGGCTCCATGCTGGGCCTCGCCGCCGAAGGCCAGCGCATCTGGCTGGAACCCAACGACGACCCGAAGAAAAAGCTCAAATGGGCGTGGCGGCTGGTCGATCACGGGGCGGGCCATTTCACCGGCGTCGATACCGCCGCCGCCAACCGGGTGCTGAAAGAGGCGCTGATGGCGGGCGAAGTTTCGGGACTCGATGGCTACGCCAGCGTTAAACCGGAGCAGAAATACGGTGAAAACAGCCGCATCGACTTCCTGCTGACCGACCCCGGCAAACCCGACACCTACGTCGAGGTAAAATCCGTCACCCTCTCGCGCCAGCCCGGCCTTGCCGAATTCCCCGACAGCGTGACGGCGCGCGGGACGAAACACCTCGCCGAACTGGCCCAGGTCGCGCAGAAAGGCCACCGCGCGGTCATGCTTTACCTCATCCAGCGCACCGACGCGACACGCGTGACCCTCGCATCCGACATTGACCCGAAATATGCCACCGCCTTCACACAGGCCCGCACCGAGGGCGTCGAGGCGATGGCCCTCGCCTGCCGCCTGACCCCAGAGGCCATCACCCTCGCCGAACCGCTGCCCTTCATCGACCCGCAATAGAAAAGGGCCGCCTCGCAACACGCGACACGGCCCCTGCTTCTTCTTGGTACAAATATCTCCGGGGGCGAAGCCCAGGCTCGGGGGCAGAACCCCGGTCCGGCGGTCGGTCGGTATCAGACCTTCAGGTTCGGGATGATCTGCTTCTTGCGCGACATGATCCCCGGCAGCACCACGGTGTCACCGGTGACGGTCGCGCCAAAGGACTTCTCGGCCACGGTCTTCACCAGGTCGTTGGGCACCAGCAGGGTGGCTTCCTCGTTGAGGATGTCCACCACGAACAGCAGCACTTGGTCGGCGCCGTCTTCCTTGGCCACGTCGACCATGGACGCCATCAGGCTGTCCTTGCGATCCAGCACGGTCTTCGGCGCGGTGGTTTCCAGAACGGAGACGCGGAATTCCTTGCCGTCAACGGTGTATTCCTTGGAGTCCATGCGCAGCAGCTCGGCGTCCGAGAAGGCCGACACGTCGGACTTCGCTGCGAACATCTCGGCGGCGTAGTCGGCGATGTTCACGCCCAGATCGGCAGCGAGGCTCTCGGCCACGGCGCGGTCATGCGCGGTGGTGGTGGGCGAACGGAATTCCAGCGTGTCGGAGAGGATGCAGGTCAGCGCCGCGCCCTTGATCTCGCGGGGCGCTTTCGCCATGTCCTCGGCGCCGATCAGGTCGACCATGATGGTGGCGGTGCAGGCCAGCGGGCGCACGGTGATGTCGATCGGACCCTTGGTTTCCAGACCGCCGACCAGCTTGTGGTGGTCGATGATCGCGGTGATGTCGGCGGCGTTGATGCCTGCCGGCAGTTCCGCCGGGTTGTTGGTGTCGACGATCACGACCTTCTGGCCCTCGGCCACGTCGGCGATGATCTCGGGCTTGTCCAGACCCCAGTGCTGCAGCATGAAGGCCGCTTCGGTGTTCGGCTCGCCCAGCAGGACGGGCTTCGCATCGACGCCCTTGGAGTTCAAGTACCAGGCCCAGAAGATCGGGGAGCCGGTGGAATCGGTGTCGGGCGACTTGTGGCCGAAAACGAGCGTCGTCATGGTGGGTGTCCTCACGCGGGAAATGCAATCGCGCGCGCTATAGCGCTGCAACGCGGCGTTGTCACCCCGCAGCAAGCCGGGTGCGACTTAAGGGCCATGTCGTGGCCGCTTGACGGCGTTCATCCGCGCGACGACAGTCCGCCCGTCACCAAGGGTAAACGGTCATGAAATACGGCAAGGTCAAACCGGACACAGCGCTGCGGAATGTGCAGCAGCATCTCGCCAACCGCACCGTTGAGACGTAGTGGGCCCGCATCAGCAGCGCAATTGATCGCCGCATCGCCGGGACGACCGACTACATCGGCGGCCTGGCCTTCTTGGCGCACTTTCACCTGCTCAGCGCCCACGCCACGCAGACCTCTGCAACAGATCTGTCCCAGGTCGACTGGCAGGCATGGCGCACCGGGCTGGAACTGCGGCTTTTGGACCATCGCAGCACCCTTGCGTCCCAACGGGCTTGGCAACTGTCGTCTTACGCCGCCCTGTCGGGCCACCTGCAGCTGGTGCTTGGCCTGGCGCTGACGGGGGCGTGCAGCCATGGTTCCCGCAATGCTGCGTGACATGGCCACGGCCCTGCCCAAAGAGCTGGACCGGATGAACATGGGTCGCAAACCCGCGCCAGTCCGCTTTGGCATCCTCGGGCTGTTCCTCGACCACTTCGGCAGCCCGGTGCAACGCGCCTCCCTTTCCCCGGTCCCGGCAGACGTGCCCGAGGCCATCGCCCAGCGCATCACCTATTCCACCAGCAAGGGCGCTCAGGGCAACCTGCTGCCCGCCCCCGAAGGCGATCTGGTCCCGCTGGAACTGGTCTGGTTCAACGCCACCTTGCCCGAAGTTGCCCGCGACCCACAGCTGACGGCCATGGCCAACGCCATAGCGGCCACGCAGTATCCCGAGGAAGACCCGCGCTTCGTCGATCTCGACACCCGGCTGATCATCGAAGGCTATTGACGGGTCGAAGGCTTTTCGGACGAAAAGCCTTGGTGCGCGAAGAGCTTTCGTCGAAAGCTCTTCTACCGCGGAATGGGATGCTCGGCCTTGTTGTAAGGCCGCCAGTCGTCGATCTCGGGGTAATATTGCCGCCGCCACGCCCGGACCCTGGGGTTCATCACCCGTCGCCAGGCCGGCGGGATCATCGCGAACATCGCCATCAGCGGATAACCGAAGGGTAGCTGCGGCGCCTCGTCCTCGCCATAGGTCTGCAACAGGGGAAAGCGCCGGTCGGGTTTGTAGTGATGGTCGGAATGCCGCTGCAGATTTATCATCAGCCAGTTCGTTGCCCGATGCGAGGCGTTCCACGAATGGCGCGGCAGGACATGTTCGTACTTGCCATGGCCAAGGTATTTCCGCGTCAGACCGTAGTGTTCGACGTAGTTGACCACTTCCAGCTGCCAGATCGCGACGCCCGCCTGCACGAGGAACAGCCCCACACCGACCCACCCGCCCAAGGCCCAGGCCAGCCAGATCATCGCTGCCTGCAACGCCCAGTAGCGCCAGAACGGATTGGCATGATGCGTCCAGGGCATGTTGCGCCGCGCCAGAAGCTCCTTTTCGGCGCGAAAGGCCGAATGCCACGACTCCTTCAACACGCGCGGGTAAAATCGGTGGAAGCCTTCGTTGTACCGCGCCGTCACCGGATCGCGCGGGGTTCCGACGTAGCGGTGGTGCACCAGCAGATGCTCGGTGCGGAAATGCGAATACATCACCATCGCCAGCAGGATGTCCCCCAGCCAGCGTTCAAAGTTGTTGCGCTGGTGAAGCAACTCGTGCGCGTAGACGATGCCCACAGTGCCGGTCATCACCCCGGTGCCGAACATCACGCCAAAGGTCTCCCACCCGTTCAGGTCGGAGCGCGTGACGTACCAGATCAGCCCGAAGAGCGTGACGAACTGCACCGGCACCCAGACCTGCGTCAGCAGCTTGTACCAGAACAACTGGTCTTCAGAGGTCTCAAGGTCCGCATTGGCGCTGTTCAAACCGGTGGCGACGTCGATGGCCGTGAACAGGTACCACGTCGCCAGCGGCGTCAGCAGCACCCACCAGCCGCCCAGAATTGCCCCCAGCCAGACCAGCGGGATCAGCACGAAGGACAGGAAAAACGGCAGCGCGGCGGTCAGGCGCGCCACGCGGTCTGCCGGGATCGGCTGGGCATTGGGGATCATCGTCACTGCTCCGGTTTTCACCAGTATACCTCAGGGCGGAGCCTGACCCAAGACGCCCCCACGCGCTTTGCGTGAAATCAAGCCTCAGCCGCGCGCCAGATCGAAGGCCTTGCGCATCACCGTCGGCAGATCAGAGGGGCTGAAATCGGCCAGTTCGACGAATGCCCCGCGCTCCGGCACGCGTTCCATCGGCACCAGCGCGGTCTTGACCGTCAGGATCAGGTGGAAATGCGTAAACGTGTGGCGCGCCTCGCCTGCCACGGTCTTCCACTCGGCGCGGATCGGCGGGGCCTCCTGCGGGGCATCGACAGTCACGTCCAGCCAGTCTGTTCCCGGCCAACCCAGCATTCCGCCCAGCAGGCCTTTTTCAGGTCGCGTCTCCAAGAGCCACGCGCCATCCACGCGCCGCGCCAGATAGGCCGTCCCCCGCCGCACGGGTTTGCGGGCTTTCGGCGACTTCTTCGGCAGTTCCGCCGCCGTGCCCTCGGCCCAGGCCGAGCAGGACCGCCGCCAGGGGCACAGGCCGCAGGCCGGGCGCTTTGGCGTGCAGATCGTCGCGCCAAGGTCCATGACCGCCTGCGCGTAGTCGCCGGGCCGCTCGGAGGGCGTCAGCGCCGCAGCATAGGCGGTCAGGACCGGCTTCGCCGCAGGCAGGGGCGTGTGTTCGTCGTGCAAACGCGCCATGACCCGCTCGACGTTGCCGTCCACCACGGTCTGAGCGTCGTCAAAGGCAATGGCCGAGATCGCCGCCGCCGTATACGGCCCCACGCCCGGCAGTTTCAGCAATTCATCATGAACGGCAGGGAATGTGCCACCGTAGTCTTTTGCCACCACCCGCGCGCATTTAAGCAGGTTGCGCGCCCGCGCATAATAGCCAAGCCCCGCCCATGCTGCCATGACCTCGGCATCCTCTGCCGCCGCGAGCGCGCCGACCGTTGGCCAGCGCTCTGTAAAGGCGCGAAAATACTCCTTCACCGCTGCTACGGTCGTCTGTTGCAGCATGATCTCGGACATCCAGATCCGATAGGGATCGGGCATCACCCCGCGCGCGCGATCGGCGGGCGACACGCGCCACGGCAGGTCCCGCGCGTGGCGGTCGTACCAGTCGAGTAGGTCAGAGGCTTTGGCGGGGTCACGCAAGGGTGAGCATCCTGTCATCGATTGGGGGCTGGCGCGCCGGGATCGCGCCTTTACAATAGCGCCGCAACGAAGGAGTCAATCGGCGACCTCATGACCAAGCGCAAGACCACCACCTACGGCTTTGCCCGGGCAGAGAAACTGCTCTCGGGCCAGATCCGAAAGGCCTCGGAATCGCGTGGATTCGCCGAGAGCCGCGTGCTGACCCATTGGGAGGAGATCGTAGGCCCCGACCTTGCCGCCATGACCCGCCCGATCGAGGTGAAATACGGCCGTGTCCGGCTGGACGGCAAGACGCACAACGACTACGGCGCAAAGCTGGTCGTGCTGACCAAGGGGTCGTTCGCCCCCATCCTTGAAATGCGCAAGTCCGAGATCGTGCGGAAGATCAACGCCGTCTACGGCTTCGAGGCCGTCCGCCACGTCATCGTGACCCAGACCGCGCCCACCGGCTTTGCCGAGGGGCAGGCCAGTTTTGACCACCGCAAACCCAAGGCCCTTGAGCGCGCGCCGAAACCCGAAGCGGTGGCCGAGGCGCGTTCCCTGTCCGAAGGGGTGGGCGACGAGGGCCTGCGCGCGGCGCTTGAACGGCTGGGTGCAAACGTCATATCGAAGGCAGGACGGCCGCGGCCCGGTCCTGCGAAGTAACCAAGAGGCAAGATCCATGAACAAGTACCTGACGTCGGGCGCGGTTGCGCTGGCCCTGCTCGCAGGCGGCGCATTCTACATTACGCAGGGCGCTCAGACCGCCTCTAATGGCGCGATCACCCTGCCGGGTGCAGCCAATGCGCAGGAAAGCACGCCGAACGCCGAAGCCGGGACCGAAGTCGACCCCGCATCCGTGACCGAGATGGTCATGGGCGCTGAGGACGCGCCGATCACCGTGATCGAATACGCCTCCTACACCTGCCCGCATTGCGCCAATGCCAATGAAACCCTGATCCCCGAGCTGAAGAAGAATTACGTCGACACCGGCAAGGTGAAGTTCATCTACCGCGAGGTCTATTTCGACAAATACGGCATGTGGGGCTCGCTGGTCGCCCGCTGCGGTGGCCCCGAGAAGTTCTTTGGCATCACCGACATGATCTACAAGGCGCAAAAGACCATCCTTGCTCCCGCCCGCGAAGGCAACGACGAAGGTGTCGCCGAGGAACTGCGCAAGGTCGGCCGCATCGCCGGTGTCTCCAACGACGAGCTGAACGCCTGCCTGAACGACGGCGACAAGCTGCGCGCCCTGCTGACCTGGTTCCAGCAGAACGCTACCGCCGATGGCATCGACTCGACGCCGTCCTTCGTGATCGACGGGCAGAAGTATTCGAACATGAACTACGCGGATTTCTCGAAAATCCTGGACGACAAGCTCGGCCAATGACCTCGGCCCCGCGCGGCCCGCTTGCGGGCGTGAAAGTCATCGAACTGGCCCGCATCCTCGCGGGCCCGTTCGCCGGTCAGACCCTCGCGGACCTTGGCGCCGACGTGCTGAAGCTCGAAAGCCCCAAGGGGGACGACACCCGCCAATGGGGCCCGCCCTTCATTGATCGCGGAACCGAGGAAACGGCGGCCTATTTCCACTCCTGCAATCGCGGCAAACGCTCGGAGGTGGTGGATTTCACCACGCCCGAAGGCCAGGCGCGCGTGCGCGAACTGGTGGCGGACGCCGACATCCTGATCGAGAACTTCAAGGTCGGCGGGCTGGCGAAATATGGCCTCGACTACGCGTCGCTGAGCGACGTGAACCCCGCGCTGATCTACTGCTCGATCACCGGTTTCGGGCAGGACGGGCCGTATGCCCATCGCGCCGGGTACGACTACATCATCCAGGGGATGTCCGGTTTCATGTCGATCACCGGCGATCCAGACGGGATGCCGCAACGCGCGGGCGTGGCGATCACCGACCTGTTCACCGGGCTTTACAGCGTGTCGGGAATTCTCGCGGCGCTGCATCAGCGCCACGCCACGGGCAAGGGCCAGCACATCGACATGGCGCTGCTGGACTGCGCCGTTTCTGCCATGGCCAACCAGGCTCAGAACTACCTGTCCACCGGCACGCCCCCGGCGCGCACGGGCAACTATCACCCGAACCTGACGCCCTACCAAGTCTTCGAATGCGCCGACGGGCATATCATCATCGCCACGGGCAATGACGCGCAATACCAGCGCCTGACGCGCGTTTTGGGGATGGAGGAGATGGCCACCATGCCGGAATTCCTCACCAATGCCGCACGCATCGCTCACCGCGAGAAAATGACCGAACGCCTGACCTCCGGCACCCGCCAGCTGTCCAAGGACGCGCTGCTCGCCGCCTGCGAGGCCGAAGGCATCCCCGCCGGGCCGATCAACGACATGGCCGAGGTCTTTGCCGACCCGCAGGTCTTGGCGCGTGGCCTCCAGATCACCCCCGGCGGCATCCCGGGCGTGCGCGCGCCCTTCCGCTTCTCGGACGCGGAACTGGTGCTGGACACCCCGGCTCCGACGCTGGGAAGCCGTAACACATAAGGCGCGCGCCATCCGGCGCCCCCTGCTTCTTTGGTTTTACAAATACCCTCGGGGGTTCGGGGGCAGAGCCCCCGCCGCGCAAGGCGCGACAAACGACCGCTGTATCAGGGTCGAAGGGCTCCCGACGGATAGCCTGAGCAGCAAGCTCAGGCTATCCGTGCCAAGGAAAAGGGCCGCCCGCGATGCACGGACGGCCCGGAATGTTCAGGCGTTCAGAGGATCACGATCCCTGTCCGGCCTCTGCCTCCTGCACCATCATGCGGGCGTCGTCGACCAGCTGCTGGCCGGGCAGGCCCTTGCCGTCCATGTCGGCGATCCATTCCTGGATGACCTCGTCGCCGAGCGCCTTGACCTTGGCGGTCTCGTCCTCGGACAGGGTAGCGATCTGGTTGCCCGCCGCCTCCATCACCGCCTTGCCGTCCGCATCGCCGGTGTCATGCGCGCGACCCGCCCAGGCAGAGGTCTCCAGCCCCGAGTTCGCGTCGATCACCGCGCGCAGGTCGTCGGGCAGGCTCTCGTAGACGTCCTTGTTCATCGCCCAGATGAAGAAGAGGTTGTACAGCGACTTGTCGCCCGCCACGTCGGTGTGGCTGTCGGTCAGCTCGTCCAGTTTCAGCGAGGGCGACATTTCCCAGGTGATGACGCCCCCGTCGAGAACGCCCTTGGACAAGGCCTCGGGGAACTGGGGCACGGGCATGCCGATCGGCACGGCACCCAGCTTTTCCAGCAGCAGGGTGGCGGTGCGCGACGGGCCGCGCAGTTTCTTGCCCTGAAGGTCCTCGACCGTCTCCGGCGCGTCGCCCTTCAGGTGAATCAGCCCGCGGCCGTGCATGTGCGCCGCGATCAGGTGCACGTTTTCGAAGTCGTCCATCAGGTACTTCTGGGTGAAGTTCCACGCCGCGATCGAGGCTTCCTCACCGGATTTCGACACCATGAAGGGCAGTTCCAGCGCCTCGGTTTCCGGGAAGCGGCCCGCTTGGTAGCCGGGAATCACCCAGCCGCCGTCGATCACGCCATCCTGGATCAGGTCGAACTGCTCGGGCGCGGTGCCGCCCAGCTGCATGAAGGGGTTGATCTCGATCTTCAGGCGACCGCCGGATTCCTCTTCGACCTTCTTGGCCCAGGGCTCGATGAAATACTTCGGGTTCGCCGAGTTCGGCGAGACGAAGTGCTGGAAGCGCAGGGTCACCTCCTGCGCATGGGCCATGGACGCCAGGCCAAGTGCAAGGGCGGTGGTGAAAAACAGCTTGGTCATAGGGTCTCCTTCCCCCGTGGTGCTGCATCGCAGCGACAGGGCGGAAGTAATAAAGTTGCGCAGGCTGTACAAGAGAGGGAATGCCGTAGCGTCACACCCAAAGCTGCGCAAACTGTCGCATTTAGTGGACAAATGGTCGGTATGAGGGAATTTCTGCCGAGTTCTCCCCCCGTGCGGGTTTCGGTGGATTCCGCCGCGCCGCCTGCTACCATCGCATTCGAATACATGCATGAACGGGAGGTCTTCATGTCCATCATCCGACCCACACGCCGCGAGATCCTGACCATGGCCGCCGCAGCCCCTGCACTGGCGCTGCCTGCCATCACCCGCGCGCAGGCGCTTGGCGCGCCCGCCACCGGCAACCCGGCGCATTTTTCGTTCACCCTTGGGGAGGCCAAGCTGACAGTGGTGTCGGACGGGCGACTGGAAGTGCCCGCCAACGGTCTGGGGATCAACGCCGACCCCGAGGAGGTGAAGGCCTTCCTCGAAAGCTATTTCCTGTCGACCGAGACCAATTACAGCCACACCAACCACCTGGTGATCGAGATCGGCGATGCCAAGGTGCTGGTGGACGTGGGGTCGGGCGACCGGTTCCTGCCCACGGCGGGCGAGCTGATGACCAACCTCGAGGGTGCCGGTATCGACCCGGCCTCGATCACCCATGTGGTCATCACTCACGCGCACCCCGACCATGTCTGGGGCATCCGCGACGACTTCGACGAGGCGATCCTGCCCGACGCGCAGTACTTCATCGGCGCGGCAGAGCACGAATTCTGGTTGCAGGATGGTCTGGCGGCGCGGATGCCGGTGGAGATGCAGCAATTCGCCGTGGGGGCGGTGAACTCGCTCCAGACCGAGGGGGCGGATTGGCAGTTGCTGAACAATGACGGCGAGGTCGTTCCGGGCGTGCGGGTGATCGACACGCCGGGGCATACGCCGGGCCATGTGTCGGTGGTGGTCGAATCCAACGGTCAGCAGCTGATCGCGCTGGGTGACAGCATGAACCACGCCTACATGAATTTTGCCCGCCCCGGCTGGTACAACAATTTTGACATGAACGGCGATTTGACCGTGACCACGCGGGCAAGGCTGCTGGACATGGCGGCGACGGACCGGATGGCGGTGCTGGGCTACCATTTCCCGTTTCCGGGGGTGGGCCATGTGATGAAGGATGGAGATGCCTATCGCTTTGTCCCTGCTTTGTGGCAATGGTGAGAGGGTAGGGGGCGCAGCCCCCGCCGCCCCTGCAAAGCGCCCTGAGGGGCTTGGGGCGGGACAATGCCGGGGGCAGAACGGGAGGACGGGATGCGCCATGTGATCTTGGCCGGAGTTTTGGCCCTGTTGCCGGTGGTCGCCGGCGCGGGGGACGATTGCACCGAGGATGCGATGATCGTCTTCGATGGCTCCGGATCCATGGCCGAGATGGGGTTCAATGCCATCGGCGCGCCGCGCATCGGTGAAGCGCGGGACGCGGTGCGTCAGGCCCTGCCGCAGATCGCGGCGATGCGGCGGCTGGGCCTGGTAATCTATGGACCGTCCGGGGACCGGACCTGCCGCAACGTCGAGTTGAAGCTGGAACCGCAATGGCAGGCGGATGGGCCGATCATTGCGGAGGTCGAAGGGCTCGATCCGGCGGGTGGCACGGCCCTGACCGAGGCGGTGCGGCTTGCGGCGGAAACCCTGAAATATCGCGAGAAGCCCGGCGCGGTGGTGCTGGTCACGGATGGCAAGGAGACCTGTGGCGGGACACCTTGCCAGATGGCGGCCGAGTTCGCGCGGGAAGCACCGGGCCTGACGGTGCATGTGATCGGCTTCAAGGTGCGCGGCGATCATTGGGATTGGGGCAACCCGGAGGCTGAAGGCGTAAGCGTGGCGCGGTGTCTGGCCGAGGACACCGGCGGGCAATACGTCAATGCCGAGAGCGTGGACGAGCTGGTCGCGGCCTTGCGGGTGACGCTCGGGTGCAACGTTTTTGGTGCCTTGACGACTGATCCGCGCCTGCGCTGAGAACGGGTCTGAGGGCTATACAATAGTATTGATCGGCGCTGCTTTTCGGTAGTACGGTCAACTAAAGTGCCCCCGAAGGTTGATTCAGGCCCGAAGTTCGGAGGCTACGGCATTTGAAGACGACCATTGTGGATATCTGACCGGGGCATGTTCGGCGCCGGGTGTCGCGCGGGGCAGGGCCCGGCGCTGTGTTTCTCAGGGATCATGCAATGGACCCTCCCGTGCGCTTGTCGCGCTTGCGGGTCTGATTTGGGCGTTTGATCGCCCGGGCATTTGGATGACGCCCTCGCGAGGGGTGGGAAGATCGGAAGGACTGGATTTTGCAATGTCGCCCTGTCGGGAGCGACCGGGCGGAGCTTTGCCGGGTGCGCAGGTGGGCGACGGTCTGTGCGGGAGGGCGTGATGAACCTTGGACGGTGGAGCAGGGCGCAATGGGAGCGGGTGCTTCCGGAGAAACCGGGGCGGGTGGTCTGGCCGCATCCTGACGGTGCAGGCCAAGTGAAACCGTCGAGGCTGGCGTCGATCGCGGCAGAGATCGACAAGGCGCTGGATGCCTTTTTCGACGGGGCGGGGTCCTGGCGGGTGACGCTGCACCTCGCGCTGGCACGGCGGCTGATACGGGGCGTGCCGGGCGATGGTGACCTTGATTTCCAGGCGTATGGCCGGGATCAGAGGCCGCAGATGCTGAACCTGCTGCGGGAGATCCAGGAGGTGCTGGAGATTCTGGCACAGGGCGACAAGGACGACATCCGCTGGAAGCTGCTGAACGCCCCGGAGGGGGAGGTTTGCCGGATAGACACGGGGATGGGGCCGGTGGGGCCGGGGTTCGACGGGCTTGTCGCCGCACTGGAGGCGGATCCGCGTGTCTGGGGCGTCGAGTGGGACAGCGGCTATCCCTACACGACGGGCGAAAGTTCCGGCACTGCGCATGTGCTGGCGGCGGAGGGCGCAACGGAGATGGGATTTGTCAGGGCGCAGTGTCTGGCAGCGGATTACCCGGAAATTTCGGGGCTGGTGGCGCGCAGGTAGGCTTGGCGCACGCAGGCTGGGCCCAAGTAGGCCGGGCGATGTCCTGGAAGGACATCGGAGCGGAAACTTTAAAAGTTTCCGGCGGGTCCCCGTGGATGCGGGGAGGACAATGAAAAACGCCCCCGCAAGGATCGCGGGGGCGCTCTGGACGGTCATTTCAGTCTGGCTTACTGCGGAATTTCCGCGTCGAGGCCTTCGACGTAGAAGTTCATGCCTGCCAGCGTGCCGTCATCGGCGGTTTCGCCTTCGGCCAGCCATGCGGAGCCGTCTGCCTTGTTGAGCGGGCCGGTGAAGGGGTGATATTCGCCCGAGGCGATCTGGTCCTTCAGCGCCAGGGCTTCGGCCTTCACGTCCTCCGGCACCGCGTCAGTGATCTCGCCGATGCCGACCATGCCCGCGCCGATGCCGTCCCAAGTGTTGTCGCTTTGCCAAGTGCCGTCCATCACCGCCTGAACGCGGTTGATGTAGTAGGGTGCCCAGTTGTCGATGATCGACGAGACGCGCGGCATGGGGGCGTATTCGCTCATGTCGGAGGCCTGACCGAAGGTGATTACGCCGCCTGCTTCCTGTGCTGCTGCCTGCGGCGCGGTGGAGTCGGTGTGTTGCAGGATCACGTCCGCGCCCTGTTCGATCAGTGCCTTGGCGGCGTCGGCTTCCTTGGCCGGGTCAAACCAGGTGTAGGCCCAGATGATCGAGAATTCGACGTCCGGGTTCACCTTCTTAGCGTGGATGTAGGCGGAGTTGATGCCTCGGATGACCTCGGGGATCGGGAAGGAGGCAATGTAACCGATCTTGTTGGTCTTGGTCATCTTGCCCGCGATGTGGCCCTGGATCGCGCGGCCCTCGTAGAAGCGCGCCGAGTAGACGCCCACGTTGTCGGCGGTCTTGTAGCCGGTGGCGTGCTCGAACTTCACGTCCGGGAATTTCGCGGCGACGGCGACGGTCGGGTCCATGTAGCCGAAGGAGGTGGTAAAGATGATGTCCGCGCCGGACAGGGCCATCTGCGTGATGGCGCGCTCGGCGTCCGCGCCTTCGGGAACGGATTCCTGGTAAACGGTTTTGACCTTGTCGCCGAAGTGCTCTTCGACGGCGAGGCGGGCGTGGTTGTGCTCGTAGGTCCAGCCGCCGTCGCCGATCGGGCCGACGAAGATGAAGCCAGCGGTGACGGGCTCGCCGCCATGGCTTTCGGCGAAGGCCGCGCCGCCCAGCGTCAGGGCGAGGGCGGCGGTGGTCAGAAGGGTACGTCTTTTCATAGTTTTCTCCCTTGGTGGTCGTTGGTTCGTTGATCTTGGGGTTTGGTGGGTTCCGGCGCGGACATCAAGGCAGAGGTGATGACCCCCGCGGGAATGGCGACGATGCCGAGGCCGATCATCAGGACCCCGGCGGTGAAGATGCGCCCGCCCACGGTGACGGGATATATGTCACCGTAGCCCACGGTCGTCAGCGTGGCGAGGGCCCACCATAGCGCATCCGGGATGGAGGCGAAGGCTTCGGGCTGGGCGTCGTGTTCGAACTGGTAGATGCCAACGGCGGCGATGAACAGCATGATCCCGGCGAGGAAGACCGCGAGGATCAGCTCGTCGCGCGAGGTGGAAATGGCGTATTCGATGCGGGCGAGGGCACGGCGCATCCGCAGCAGTTTCAGCATCCGGAAGACGCGCATGATGCGCAGGGTCCGAAGCACCTGCGCGTTTGGGAACAGGAACAGCAGCGCGGGCAGGATCGCCATGAGGTCGATGAGGCCCCAGAAGCTGGTGGCATACCGCCAGCGGTTCGGGGCGGACCACAGGCGCAGGATGTATTCAACGGTAAAGATGGCCAGGACGATGCCCTCGATCCCCATCAGGGCGCCTTCGAGGCCCGGCGAGAGATCGGGCAGCGATTGCAGGGTGATGACCACTGCAGACAGGAGGATCAGCAGGTAGAGGGCTGTCGACACGCGCCGCGCGCCCGGCGAGCCTTCGCCGTCGAGCAGGTCGTCCAGGCGGACACGAAGGGGGCGCGTGTCGCGGCTCATGAGGTGGCGTGGAACGGTCGGCCAAGAGAGGCAGGCGCGGCATGATGGCCACGGGCCGAGATGACGACCAGCACGAGGATGGTGATGAGGAAGGGCGAGGCGGACAGCAGCGCCACGGGGACGTTGGCTCCGGCGGCTTGCAGGTTCAATTGCAGCACGTTGACGCCGCCAAAGAGGTAGGCGCCGACGATGACCATGGCGGGCCGCCAAGAGGCGAAGACCACGATGGCGAGCGCGATCCAGCCGATCCCGGCGGTCATGCCCTCGGTCCATTGCGGCACGCGGACGAGCGAGATGTAGGCGCCGCCGAGTCCCGCGCAGGCCCCGCCAAACAGGATCGCCGCAAGGCGGATGCGCTGGACCTTGTAGCCAAGCGCATGGGCGCTGTCGTGGCTTTCACCCACGGCGCGCAGCACCAGACCGGCACGGGTGTATTTCAGGAAGGCCCAGACGCCGGCGACGAGCAGCAGCGAGAGATAGACCATGATGTCGTGCGAGAACAGCATCCGCCCGAGGACAGGGATGTCGGACAGCGGGCCAAGGTCGAGCTTCGGGAGCGTTGCGCTTTTCATGCCTTCGTAGGGTTTGCCGATCAGCGCGGACAGGCCGAGACCGGTCAGGAACAGGGCCAGGCCCGTGGCAACCTGGTTCGACAGCAGGAACTGCGTGAGGATGCCGAAGAACAGGGACAGGAGCGCCGAGGCGAGGCCGGCGGCGGCAAAGCCCAGCAGGGGGCTGCCGAAGGTTACGGAGGTGACGAAGCCGACCACGGCACCGGTGATCATCATGCCTTCGACCCCGAGGTTGAGGACACCGGATTTTTCGACAACCAGTTCGCCGATCGCGGCAAAAAGGATCGGCGTCGCCGAGACCATCAGCGAGGCGATCAGCAGGACGGGGTTGATGGCGCTCAGGTCCATGGCGTGTCCTTTGCGGCAAGGGGGCGGGGGCGCTGCCCCCATCGCTCCTGCAGAGCGATTCCCCCGAGGGTATTTGTGAAACCAAAGAAGCGGGGGCGCGCGCCCGGGGAGGATGGGGGGATCATGCAACTGTCCTTCCGGTCAGGCGGAGGCGGAAGTTGGTGAGCACGTCCATCGCCAACAGGAAGAACAGCAGCATCCCCTGGAAGAGCTGGATGGCGGCGGCGGGCAGGCCGAGCATGAGTTGCGCGAGTTCGCCGCCGATGTAGGTGAGTGCCATCAGCAGGCCCGCCAGCAGGATGCCGATGGGGTTCAGGCGGCCGAGGAACGCCACGATGATGGCGGTGAAGCCGTAGCCCGAGCCGAAGTCGATGCTGATCTGGCCCGCGGGGCCGGTGACCTCGAACAGGCCCGCCATACCGGCGAGCGCGCCCGACAGGCCGAGGCAGAACAGCACCATACGGGCCGGGTTCACGCCCGAGAAACGCGCCGCGCGCGGCGCTTCCCCGGTCAGGCGGACCTGGTAGCCGAGGATGTGACGGGAAAGCAGGACATAGGCGAGGATGACGGCGATGAAGGCGGCGATGACGCCCCAATGCGCGCCGGTGTTGGCGATGATCTCGTCGTTGAAGGCTGCGGGCCATTGCTTGAAGTTGCGCGATCCCGGGAAGCCCATGCCCTCGGGGTTGCGCAGAAGCCCGGTGGAGACGGAGCCGAGAAGGTTCTCGGCCACGTAGACCAGCATCAGCGAGACGAGGATCTCGTTGGTGCCGAGTTTGGTTTTCAGGAGCGCCGGGATCATGCCCCAGGCCCAGCCACCAAGCGCGCCCGCGAGGATCATAAGCGGGAAGATCAGTGGCGATTCAGAAGGGTAGAAGGCAAGGCCCGCTCCCGCGCCGCAGATGGCGCCCATGATGTATTGCCCTTCGGCACCGATGTTCCAGATGCCCGCGCGAAAGCCGATACTGAGGCCGATGGCGATCAGGATCAGCGGCCCGGCCTTCACCAGCAATTGCGGGCGCGAGTAGGCGGCGAACTGCGGGTGGAACAGCGGGTCCCAGAAGAGGGTGCGGATGGCTTCGAAGGGGTTGGCTCCGAGCGCGGCGAACAGCAGTCCGCCGGCGGCCATGGTGAGCAGAACCGCCACGACGGGCGACAGGGTCGACCAGAGGCGCGAGGGCTGGGGGCGTTTTTCGAGGCGGATCATCGCGGGGCTCCGTTCGATGCACCGGGTGCGTCAGGCATGCGCCACCTCCATATCACCGGCTCCACCCATCATCAGGCCGATCTGTTCGATGTCCAGTTCGGTCACGGGGCGGATGGCCGAGAGGCGGCCCTCGTTCAAAGCGCCGAAGCGGTCGGAGACTTCCATCAGTTCGTCGAGGTCCTGACTGATGACGACCACCGCGCCACCACGTGCGGCCACATCGAGGATCTGCTGCCGGATAAACGCGGCGGCTGCAGCGTCGACGCCCCATGTCGGCTGGTTGAGGATCAGCACGTCGGGGGTCTGGGCGATCTCGCGCCCCACCACGAACTTTTGCAGGTTGCCGCCGGACAGGGCGCGCGCGGCGGTGCCGGGGCCGGGGGTGCGGACGTCGAATTGCGCGATGACCTCCTCGGCAAAGGCGCGGGTCCTGGCCCAGTCGATGAAGCCGTTCGTGACCAGCCCTTTGCGGTGGGCGGCGGTGAGGACGGCGTTTTCAGTCAGGCTCATGTTGGGGGCGGCGGCGTGGCCGAGGCGTTCCTCGGGGCCGGACAGCAGCCCTTCGGCGCGGCGATGTGCGGGGCCGAACTGGCTGACGTCCTGTCCCTTGAGGTGGATCGTGCCGGTGGGCGCCGAGCGTTCCCCCGACAGCGCATCCAGCAGTTCGTCCTGACCGTTGCCCGCGACGCCGCCAAGACCCAGGACCTCGCCTGCCTGCACGGCAAAGGAGACGTTGCGCAGCGGTGTTCCAAAGGCGCCCGGCGCGGGAAGGGACAGATCGCGGACCTCCAGCAGCACCGCGCCCTTTTCCGTGGCGCGCGCCGTGGGCGTGGCAAAGCTGCTGCCAACCATCAGTTCGGCCATCTCGCGGGCCGTGGTGTCGCGTGGGACGCAGGTGCCGACATTCTTGCCCAGCCGCAGGATCGTGGCATGGTCGCAGAGCGCGCGGATTTCCTCGAGCTTGTGCGAGATGTAGAGGATCGAGGTGCCTTCGGATTGAAGTTTGCGTAGGGTCTTGAAGAGGATCTCGACCTCCTGGGGCGTCAGTACCGAGGTCGGTTCGTCCATTATCAGGAGGCGCGGGTCCTGCAACAGGCAGCGGATGATCTCGACCCGCTGGCGTTCTCCGGCAGACAGGGTGCCGACCGTGCGTGTGGGATCAAGCGGCAGACCGTAGGTCTCTGATACTTCGCGGATCTGGCGGGCGAGGTCGCGCAGCTTGGGCGGGTTTTCCATGCCCAGGGCGACGTTCTCGGCCACGTTCAGCGCGTCGAACAGCGAGAAGTGCTGGAACACCATCGCCACGCCTTTGGCGCGGGCCTCGGCGGGTTTGGCGGGGCGATAGGGCGTGCCGTCGAGGGTCATGGAGCCGCTGTCGGGTTTCACCAGCCCGTAGATCATCTTGACCAGCGTGGACTTCCCCGCGCCGTTCTCGCCTAGAAGGGCGTGAATCTCGCCGTGTCCGATGTCGAAGGACACCTGATCGTTGGCGATCACGCCGGGGTAGGCCTTTGTCAGGCCAGCGATGCGGAGGAGGGGATCGGCCAAGCGTCACATTCCTGTCTGTCGAGCGTGAGTATCTGGTTGGCAACGCCTATGGCAATGGCTTGGGGGTGCTTCCCAAGTGCTTTTTGCCCAATCGGGCAGCAGATGCGTTGAATCTGGGCGTCGGTGTGACCCAAGGCGCGCAGGCGGCGAGAGAAGCGCGCCCACTTTGTGTCCGAGCCGATTAGCCCGCAAAAGGCAAAGCCGCGGTGCAGGGCGGCATCGCAGAGCGCGAGGTCCAGGGCATGGGAGTAGGTGAGGATAAGGTGTTCGGCTTGTGTCGGCGCATGGGCCACCAGCAGGGCCGGGTCGGCGGCGGGGACCTGCATGACGTTGTCCGGAATATGGTCCGGGAAACGCTCAGGCGCGGTATCGACCCACGTGATGTGAAGGTCGGGCAGGGGGGCGAGGGTGATCACCAATGCGCGCCCGACATGCCCTGCGCCCCAGATCCATAGCTGGCGCGTGGGGGCAGTGATCGGCTCGACCATCCACTGGCCGACGCGCTGCGGAGCAGGCATCGCGCCTTGCGCCCGTGCGCGGTCCAGCAGGCGGTGAACCTCCAGCGGCATCTCGCCGGGACCACGGGCAAAGGGTCTGTCCGCAGCGGGCAGGGTGTCGGAGGTGAAGACCTCGGTCAGCAGTGTCACCGCCCCGCCGCAGCACTGGCCCAGGTCGGGGCCAAGCGGATGGCGGGTGAACCCCCGGCGGTCAAAGGCCTGCCGCGCGGCGTCCAGTTCCAGCGCGCCGCCGCCGATGGTGCCCGACTGGCCACCGGTCCAGACCAGCATCGCCGCGCCGACCTCGCGCGGGGTCGATCCGGCGGTCTCGGCCACCACGACCCGCGCCACGGTGCCATGGGCCGCACAGGCCGCGCGCAGGGCATCGAGGTCGAAGGTCATGCTGCGCCCCCCAGCGCCCGCATCAGCCGTTCCGGCGTTGCCGGGGCGTCCAGCGCGGGGTAGGCCGTCCCGCAGGAGGCCAAAGCATCCGACAGCGCCATGAAGGCCGAGATGCCCAGCATGAAGGGCGGCTCGCCCACGGCCTTGGAGCGGCCCACGGTTGGGACGTGGTTCTCCCCCTTCCAAAGCGCCACGTTGAACACATCGGGGCGGTCGGAACAGGCGGGGATCTTGTAAGTGGACGGCGCGTGGGTGCGCAGGCGACCGGTGTCGTCCCAGACCAGTTCCTCGGTCGTCAGCCAGCCCGCGCCCTGCACGTAGCCACCCTCGATCTGGCCCACGTCCAGCGCCGGGTTCAGCGAGGCGCCGCAGTCGTGAAGGATGTCGCAACGCAGGATGCGATTCTCGCCGGTGAGCGTGTCCACCACCACCTCGGTCACGGCGGCGCCATGGGCGAAGTAGTAGAACGGATGGCCGCGCCCGGCCTGGCGGTCCCACGAGATATCGGGTGTCTTGTAGAACCCGGTGGCCGACAGGCTGACCCGCCCCTGGTGGCACAGCGCGGCGGCCTCGGCGAAGGACAGGCGGTTGTTGACAGCTGTCAAGTGACCGTCCGCAAAGGTAACCTGATCTTCAGGAACACCCCAATGCGCCGCCACATGCGCCGCCATCCGGTCGCGGATGGCCGCGCAGGCCAGCGCCACAGCCGCGCCGTTCAGGTCCGACCCGGACGAGGCCGCCGTGGCCGAGGTATTTGGCACCTTCGCGGTATCCGTGGCGGTGATCCGCACGGTTTCCAGCGGTATGCCAAGGGTCTGCGCCGCCACCTGCGCCACCTTCTGGAACAGGCCCTGTCCCATCTCGGTGCCGCCATGGTTCAGGATCACGGAGCCGTCATGGTAGACATGCACCAAGGCCCCCGCCTGGTTGAGATGAGTCAGTGTAAAAGAAATCCCGAACTTCACCGGCGTCAGGGCGATGCCGCGCTTCAACACCGGGTTGGCGGCATTCCACTCCGCCACCTGCGCGCGCCGGGTGTGATAGTCCGAGCGGTCCACCAACTGGCGCGTCAACTCGGGCAGGATGAAGCCCTCGACCGGCTGACCATAGGGCGTGGTCTGCACGCCGCCCGGCTCCGCAGGCACCACGCCCGCGTCCCGCGGTCCGCCGCGCGAGGTCAGCTCTCCCTCAGGGTCAGGTAATGCTTCTGGCACCGCTTCGGGCTTCTTCTTGGTCGAAATCCTCTCGGGGGGGCTCGGCGCAGCCGAGCGGGGGGCAGACAGCCCGCCTCCCGCGTAATAATTCCGCAGACGCACCTCGAGCGGGTCCAGCCCCAACACATGCGCCACGTGATCCACCACCCGTTCGATCCCCAGCACGCCCTGCGGCCCGCCAAAGCCGCGATAGGCGGTGGCGCTCTGGGTGTTGGTCTTCAGCCGGTGGCTCTCGATGCGCACTGCGGGCAGCCAATAGGCGTTGTCGGCGTGCAGCATGGCGCGGTCGGCGACGGGCAGGGACAGGTCCTGCGCCCAGCCGCAGCGGGCGTATTGCGTGAAATCCACCCCCAGCAGGTGGCCCTGATCGTCAAAACCCGCGGTGTAGTCGATGCGGAAGTCGTGGCGCTTGCCGGTGATGGTGAAATCGTCGTCGCGGTCGTAGCGCATCTTGGCGGGGCGGCCCGTGGCCTGCGCGACAACGGCACAGGCGATGGCGAGCGCGTTGCCCTGACTCTCCTTGCCGCCAAAGCCGCCACCCATGCGGCGGGTTTCCACGCGGACGTCGTGCATGGACAGGTGCAGCGCGTGGGCGACCTTATGCTGGATCTCGGAGGGGTGCTGGGTCGAGGCGTGCACATGCAGCCCGCCGTCGTCCATGGGCAGGGCGGCTGCGGCTTGCCCTTCGAGGTAGAAATGTTCCTGCCCGCCCATCTCGATGCTGCCCTGCACGCGATGGGGGGCCGTGGCGATGGTCTCGGCGGCGTCGCCGCGCGTCCATGTGATCGGCCCGGATTCAAAGCGGCTGTCGGCGGCGAGCGCCTGTTCGATGGTCAGGATCGGCGTTTCCGCCTCGGTCTCGATCACCGCCAGCCTTGCGGCGCGGCGCGCGGCGTCGTGGCTGGTGGCCGCGACGAGGAAGACCGGCTGGCCGAGGTAATGCAGCGTACCGTCGCTGAGCAGCGGCTCGTCATGGGCCGAGGGCGAGCAGTCGCAGTCGGACGGCAGGTCGTCGGCGGTCCAGACCTGCACAACGCCGGGGGCGGCGCGCACCGGGCCAAGGTCCAGCGCGGTGATCCGCCCGCGCGCGATGGGGGACAGGCCAAAGGCCAGATGCAGCGCACTTGCGGGCAGCGGGATGTCGTCGAGGTAGCGAGCCTGTCCGGTGACATGCAGCGTGGCGCTGTCGTGGGGGAGGGGTTTTCCGAAGCTCATGGCGTCACCTCCAGCACGTTGGTGGCGGTGCCGGTCGTCTCGAACATGGCGCGGCGCAGCATGTTGCGGGCCGCGTCGAGGCGGTAGCTGGCCGAGGCGCGCATGTCGCTCATGGGCTGGAAGTCCTGTTTCCAGACGTCATGGGCGGCGGTCAGCGTCGCCTCGGTCCATGGCTGGCCGATCAGGGCCTCTTCGACATGGGTGGCGCGTTTCGGGATGCCCGCCATGCCGCCGAATGCGATGCGGGCGGCGGTGACGGTACCGTCTGAAACGGCGATGTTGAACGCTCCGCAGACGGCGGAGATGTCCTGATCGAAGCGTTTCGACAGCTTGTAGACGCGCAGCGTGTCGGGCTGGCGGGGGAGGGTCACGGCCTCGACGAACTCGCCCTTGGCACGGTCCTGCTTGCCGTAATCGAGGAAGAAGTCCTCGAGGGCCAGCGTCCGGCGGGTGCCGCCGTGGCGCAGGTGCAGCGTGGCGCCGAGCGCGATCAGCGCGGGCGGGTTGTCCCCGATGGGCGAGCCATTGGCGATATTGCCGCCGATGGTGGCGGCGTTGCGCACCTGCGTCGAGCCGTAGCGGCGGATCATCTCGGCGTAGCTTGGGTGGTGGTCGGCCATCAGGGCGCGGACGCGGTCCATGGTGACGCCCGCGCCGATACGGATCTCGGACTCGGTGACCTCGACGGTTTGCAGGTCGGCGCAGCGGTTGAGGAAGATCGTGGTGCCGAGCGCGCGGTGCTGTTTCGTCACCCAAAGCCCCACGTCGGTGGCCCCGGCGACCAGCGTCGCGTCAGGATGCGCGGCATAGAGCCTTGCCAGCGCGTCGGCGCTGTCGGGGGCGAAGCTGTTCGTCGCGGGGGAGGGGGGCGTGTCGGTCATGTGGACCGGGGCGGGGTCCTTGCAGGCCGCCTGTGCCGCCCGCACGATGGGGGCGTAGCCGGTGCAGCGGCAGAGGTTCCCGGCCAGCGCGTCGTCATGCGCTGTGTCGCCGTTCAGGTGCGCCGTGGCCATCGACACCACGAAGCCCGGCGTGCAGAACCCGCATTGCGAGCCGTGGTGATCCACCATCGCCTGTTGCACCGGGTGCAGGGTGCCGTCGGGGGCGGCAATGCCTTCGACGGTGCGCACGGCCTTGCCGTCCAGTTGTGGCAGGAAGAGGATGCAGGCATTGAGCGTCCGCGCGCCGTGTTTGTCCGTGACCATGACGGTGCAGGCGCCGCAGTCGCCTTCGTTGCAGCCTTCCTTGATTCCGGTCAGTCCACGGGATTCGCGCAGCCAGTCGAGCAGTGTCCGGGTCGGGGGGACGTCGGCGAGCGCCACTTCTCTTCCGTTCAGAAGAAAGGTGATGTTCATGAGGTATACCCGCCGCGATACCGATGGGTTGCCCCGCGGCGGATGTCCGCCGTGCGCGCCCTCGATGCGGCGTAGAAGGCGCGCGGAATTGCCGTTGTCGGGACAAGGCTAGGCGGGGCGTGCGCAACTTGGCAAGCGGAAACTGGTCCCCGCTTGCCCGGTGGTTGGGCAACGCTGCGGCAGGTGCCTGCGTTTTGGGCGTTGGCGTCAGAGGGTCTTGGCCAGCTCTTCGAGTTGCGCGGCGGCGGTGCCCCAGCCGTCGTGGAAGCCCATGGTCTCATGGCTTTGCCGGGTTTCGGGGTCGTTGTGCAGCACCTCGGCGCGATAGAGCGTGCCGGCGCCGTCCGGTTCAAAGGTGAGGACGGCAGTCATGAAACCCTTGCCGTTGGGGCGGTAGTCCGCGCGCAGGGCGTCGGTGAATACGAGGCGGCGCTCCGGGATCACGTCGAGAAAGCAGCCCTCGGAGGCATTGCTGCCCTGGGTGCCGTCGGGCAGCGGGCCCTCCATGGCGGTGAAGAACGCGCCGCCGGGGCGGAGGTCGATGCGGGCCTCGGTGGTCTGCCACGGGGCAGGGCAGAACCAGCGTACCAGCAGGTCCGGATCGGTCCAGCAGCGCCAGACGTTCGCGGGCGACGCCGCGATGCGACGTTCGAGGGACAGGTCGGTTTCAGGGGAGAATTGGAAGGTCATGGAAGTGTGTCCTTGCGTGGGGTCAGGCGTCGGCTGTCTCGGCAGTCAGACGGGAGAGGTTGTCGAGCGCGGCGGTCCAGCCCTGGGCGTAATCGGCGAACAGTTCGTCCCCGGCGTAGCTGGCGATCTGCAGCGTGACGGTCAGCTGCGTGCCGCCGTCCTGCGCCGCGATGTCGTGGGTGCACAGCGAGGTCGACAGAAGCTGCCCGCCGATCACGAGGTTTTCCGTGGAGGCCATGCAGTCGCGGTCGACCTTGTGAAAGGTGGTGTGGATCTGGAAATCAGGAGCCTCCTTCGGGCCGCAGCGGGTGCGTTCGGTGCCACCGGGGCGGCAGTCGAATTCGTCGATGATGACCATCGCCGTGTCCGAAGGTGCGCTCCACGCGGCGCGGCCGTCGCGGGTGGTGATCAGGGTAAACACGCGCTCCGGGCTGGCGGCGATCTGGCGGTTCAGGGTCAGGGTTTTGAAATCGGTCACTTTTTATCCTCGCGTTCCAATTGTTCTGCCAATAGGGCGAGGCGGTCGAGCCGCCCCTCCCACAGTTTGCGTTGCCGGGCGAGCCAGTGTTCGGCCTGCGCCAGTGGCGCCGGTTCGATGTAGGCCGTGCGGGTGCGCCCGGTCTTGATCGTGCGGATGAGGCCCGCCTGTTCCAGCTTGTTCAGGTGCTTGAGGAAAGAGGGCAGGGCCATGTCGTGCGGTTCGGCCAGTTCCGACACCGAGGCCGGGCCTGTCACCAGCCGTTCGATCACCGCGCGGCGGGTGGGATCAGCGATGGCGCCGAAAAAGGTATCGAGTTGGTTAGCCATGAGGCTAACCTTTCACGCCGCGCGAGTCGGCGCAAGAAAAACCTAGCCTGCTGGCTAGGTTTTCTGTTCACTCTGCGGGGGTGAGGTCGTTCAGGGTCTCGCGCAGCTTGGCGATTTCGTCGGTCACCAGCTTGCCGGGGCAGGCGGCGGTTTCGGACCACTGGCTGAACCGTTCGAGAAGCGGCAGGAATGTCGCGATTTCTTCGGTCGTCCAGTTTTGCAGGTAGCTGCCCAGGACGAGGAACTTGTAGGTCCGCACGGCCTCGACGATGCGGATGCCTGCGGGCGTCAGTTCCAGCACGGTGCGGCGCGCGTCGGCCTGGCTGACAGCGCGTTGCAGCAGGCCGCGCCCGATCAGGTCAGAGGTCATGCGCGAGGCGCGCGACGGGTCGATGTTCAGGCGCTGGGCCACGGTGGAGACCATGGTCTCGTCCTCGGCGTCATGGCCGAATTCGTTGGCAGGCGCCCAGACGGCCATGAGCACATCCAGCTGAGCAAGGTCGATGGGCAAACCCAGTTCATCGAGCGCGCGGTAACCCAGCTCGCGCTTGAACACGCGACGCCGCCAGACCTGCAGTATCGCGTCGATGTCGAGCGCCGCCTGAGCGTGCTCGGGATCTACACCCGCCGGGGCCAGCTGTTTCTTCAGAATTTCGTCGCGTTCCGCCATTTCTCAACTTTCACTCTGCGCAATTGCGCGTATCGGGCAATTGCATGACGTTGACATGCAATTGCCACCGACACATATTTAGCCTCAAACCCGCATCATTTCAACGGCGACCTTTTGGGGGCCGCCCCGGATCGCCGGGATTAAACTCTGAATACTCAAGGAAATGTCTTTATGTCACTGAGTGAAACTGCCGCCGATTATGAGGACGCTCCCGACAGCGCCATGATTCGGCTCACCCTTGGCGCTGTGGCGGCGACGCTGCTGTTCGCCTCGCTGGGGCAAACCATCGTCTCGACCGCGCTGCCGACCATGGTCGCCGATCTGGGCGGGATGGATCATATCACATGGGTCATCACGGCCTATCTGCTGGCCTCGACCGTGGCTGCGCCACTGGCGGGCAAGCTGGGGGACATGTACGGGCGCAAGCTGGTGCTGCAATCGGGGATCATCGTCTTCATCATCGGCGCGATCCTCTGCGGGGTCGCCTCGACCATGGGGATGGTGATCGGCGGGCGCGCGATCCAGGGGTTCGGCGCGGGGACGCTGATCGTGACTTCGATGGCGACGGTGGGCGATCTGCTGCCGCCGCGTCAGCGCGGTATGGCGCAAGGGATCATGGGGGCGGCCTTTGGCGTGTCGACGGTCATCGGGCCGCTCATGGGCGGCTTCATCGTGCAGAACCTCAGCTGGCACTGGATCTTTTTCGTGAACCTGCCGGTGGGGGCGCTGGCCTTTGTCATCCTCGGGATGGCGCTGCCACGCCGCACCGACCTGTCCAAGCGTAAGGTGGACTACCTTGGTGCGGCGATGCTGGCGACGCTGCTGGCTTCGGTCGTGCTGCTGCCGAACGCGGCCGCCGAGGGTGGCGGCTGGACCAGTCCGACCGTGACTGGCGTTGCCGCCACCGGGTTGATTGCGCTTGCCGTGTTCATCTGGGCCGAAACGCGCGCCGTCGAGCCGATCCTGCCGATCAGCCTGTTCCGCAACAACACCTTCGTGGTCATCAACACGGTCGGCTTCATGGTCGGCACGGCGATGTTCGGCACGATCACCTTCCTGCCGCTGTTCCTGCAGGTGGTAAAGAACGTGTCGCCTACGGGGTCGGGCCTGTTCCTCGTGCCGATGATGGGCGGGCTGATCTTTGCATCGACAATGGCCGGGCGCGTGATGTCCAAGACCGGGCGCTACAAACTGATGCCGACGCTGTCGACGGGACTGCTGGCGCTTGCGATGCTGTCCATGACCTCCCTGTCGATGGAGACGCCGCTTTGGATGATTGCCGGGTCGATGGTGCTGATCGGGCTTGGCCTCGGGCCGGTGTTCTCGGTCGGGGTGGCGGCGATCCAGAATGCCGTGCCGCGCAGCCTGCTGGGGGTCGGCACAGCCAGTGCCAACATGTTCCGCCTGATCGGTGGCGCGCTGGGCACGGCCGCCTTTGGCGCGGTGTTCAGTGCCGGGCTGACGCGTAACCTTGCAGGCCATATCCCCGGCGCGGCCGAGGGCGGTCTGCGGTCACTGGGCGCCGAGGCGGTGCACGCCATGCCGATCGAGCAGCAACTGCTGGTCATGCAAGGCTTCAGCGCGGCACTGCACCCGGTGTTCTGGATCGCGTCGGGTGCGGCTGTTCTGGCCTGCCTTGTGTCGATGCTGCTGCACGAACTGCCGCTGTCGAATTCGTAACGGTTTCTACCGTGTCTCCCCCTGCGCGTAACGCGCAGCACTGCCGGTCTCTTCACTCGAGGAGGCCGGCTTTTTCGTGTCGGTCATGAAGGCGGTGATCGCGGCCACGGCGCCCTTTACGTTCAGGATGGCGTTGTGGTCGCCGTGGTCGAATTCTGCCAGCGTAGCGTGTTCGGCCAGCTTGACCATCTGGCGCACGTCCTCGACCGGGGCGGCATAGTCGTCGCGGGCGTGGACCGCCAGCAGGGCCTCGTGCCGTTCGGCGGCGATGGGCTGCCACGGGTGGTTCATGTGATACGGCGCGTTGAAGCTGTCGAGATTGTCGAGGAACTTTGTCAGGCACCGCCCGTCCAGCCCATATTGTCGCCCGCCGCTTTCCATCAGGCGCCGCAGATCCAGCGGCGCCGAGACCAGCGCGACGCGCGGACAGTCCATGCCGTGATCGAGTGCGTAGAGCGCCGCATTGGCCGAGACGCAATGCGCCACCATCCCGTCGTATGGGCCGTGCTCTGCCACGGTGCGGCGGATCGCGTCGACGATGTCGGACATGCTGCACAGGCCGTCTTCATGGCGGGCATGTCCGGGAAGGACCAGAAGGTCCGGGGCTGTGCCGGCGGTGTGCAGGCTGCGCAGCAGGCGGGTGAACTGGCGGTAATGGCCGTCGTGCCCCGGCACCACGAGGATGCGGCGTTGCCCCTGACGCGGGGCTTTGCCGGCCAGCCGCAGGACAGGCGGTGCATTCGCGGAGTCGATGACGTCGAAGCGGTGTTTGCCGTGGGGCAATTCGTCGAGGTAGCCGTGCGCCGAGGACAGGTAGCGCCGCGCCAGCATCTCGGCTGTACGGTCGGGGAACAGGCAGGCGGCCGCCCGCAGGGCGGAGCGTCTGACCCGTTGCCGCAACGTCAGGCGCGGTCCCGGCAGGTCCAGCGCCGTGTCGATCCGGTCGTTCAGTCGCGTCAGGTCGGTCATCGGGGTCGGGTGAGCCTTGGTTTGCGGTCAACTCTACTTGTTAACTTATTGGACGATAATGGCGCGATTTGGGCGCGATTGTTGTGGTGATGTGCCTTTGACAAGGTGCCGCAGGATCGGTCTTTCGCGCGGGCGCGCGGGGCTTTAGGGTGCGTCCATGGCCGATCCTCGATTCATCCACCTCCGCGTCCACACCGAATATTCCCTGCTCGAAGGGGCCGTGCGGCTGAAGAAGCTGCCGGGCCTGATTGCCGACATGGCGATGCCCGCCGTGGCGGTGACGGACACCAACAACCTGTTCGCCGCGCTGGAATTTTCCGTGGGCGCAAGCGGTGCGGGCGTGCAGCCGATCATCGGCTGCCAGATGGATTTGCGCTATGTCGATCAGGTGCCGGGTGAGCGGATCAAGGACCCCGCTCCGGTGGTGCTGCTGGCGCAGACCGAGCGCGGCTACGAGCACCTGATGAAGCTCAACAGTTGCCTCTACATGCGGCGCGACAACGAGCTGGCACATATCACGCTGGAGGAACTGGCCGAGCATTCCGAGGACCTGATCTGCCTCACCGGCGGGCCGGACGGGCCGCTGGGGCGGTTGTTGCGGCTGAATTCGCGCTCTGCAGCGGACATGCTGTTGCGGCGCATGGCGGATATCTTTGGCGACAGGCTGTATGTCGAATTGCAGCGCCACCCGGAGGAAGACGGCCAACTGCCCGAGGCCGAGCGCCTGTCCGAGCGCGGCTTGATCGAGATGGCCTATGACCTGTCGATCCCCATCGTGGCGACGAACGACGTCTATTTCCCGAAAACGGGCATGTACGAAGCCCACGACGCGATGATCTGCATCGCCGAGGGCGCCTATGTCGACCAGATCGAGCCGCGCCGCAGGCTGACCGCGCAGCATTACCTGAAGACGCCCGAAGAAATGGCGGTGCTGTTTGCCGACCTGCCCGAAGCGCTGGAGAACACCGTCGAGATCGCGAAGCGCTGCGCCTTCATGGCCTATCGCCGCAACCCGATCCTGCCGAAATTCGCCGACGACGAGGTGGCGGAACTGCGGCGCATGGCGAACGAGGGCTTGCAGGCGCGCCTCGCGGTGATCCCCCATGCCGTCAGCGTCGAGGAATACCAGGAGCGGCTGGATTTCGAACTGGGCATCATCGAGGGGATGGGCTTCCCCGGCTACTTCCTGATCGTTGCGGACTTCATCCAGTGGTCGAAGGACAACGACATCCCGGTCGGTCCGGGGCGGGGGTCGGGTGCGGGTAGCCTTGTGGCCTATGCGCTGACGATCACCGACCTTGACCCGCTGCGCTATTCGCTGCTGTTCGAACGCTTCCTGAACCCGGAACGGGTGTCGATGCCCGACTTCGACATCGACTTTTGCATGGACCGTCGCGAAGAGACGATCCGCTACGTGCAGGAGAAATACGGCCACGACCGTGTGGCGCAGATCATCACCTTTGGTGCGTTGTTGTCGAAGGCGGCCGTGCGCGACATGGGCCGGGTGTTGCAGATGCCTTATGGGCAGGTGGACCGCCTGTCCAAGATGATCCCGGTGGAGGGGGTCAAACCCGTCTCGATCGAGCAGGCCTTGCGCGACGAGCCGCGTCTGGCGGAGGAGGCCCGCAACGAGGAGGTCGTGGACCGCCTGCTGAAATACGGGATGCAGGTGGAGGGTCTGCTGCGCAGCGCGGGCACACACGCGGCGGGGGTCGTCATTGCCGACCGTCCGACCGACGAACTGGTGCCGCTCTACCGCGATCCGCGCTCCGAGATGCCCGCGACGCAGTTCAACATGAAATGGGTCGAACAGGCGGGGCTGGTGAAGTTCGACTTCCTCGGCCTGAAGACGCTGACCGTGGTGCAGAACGCCTGCGAGCTAATCTACAAGTCGGGCCGCGACCTGCATATCGCGGCAGATGGCACGGAGCTGTATGAACCCGCCGAGGGCGGCAAGAACCAGATCAACCTGATCCCGCTGGACGACGAGAAGACGTATAAACTGTATGCTTCGGCCAAGACGGTCGCCGTGTTCCAGGTGGAAAGCTCGGGGATGATGGATGCGCTCAAGCGCATGAAGCCCACCTGCATCGAGGACATCGTGGCGCTGGTGGCGCTCTATCGTCCCGGCCCCATGGAGAACATCCCGACCTATTGCGAGGTGAAGAACGGGCTGAAGCCGATCACCTCGGTTCACCCCTCCATCGACCATATCCTAGCCGAGACGCAGGGCATCATCGTCTATCAGGAACAGGTGATGCAGATCGCGCAGGTCATGGCGGGCTACAGCCTTGGCGGCGCGGACCTGCTGCGCCGCGCCATGGGCAAGAAGATCAAGGAGGCGATGGACGCCGAACGACCCAAGTTCGAAGAGGGCGCGGCCAAGAACGGGGTTGATAAAAAGAAGGCCAGTGAGGTCTTCGACCTGCTGGAGAAATTCGCCAACTACGGTTTCAACAAGTCGCACGCGGCGGCCTATGCGGTGGTGTCCTATTACACGGCGTGGCTGAAGGCGAACCACGCGGTGGAGTTCATGGCGGGCGTCATGAACTGCGATATCCACCTGACGGACAAGCTGGCCATCTATTTCGAAGAGGTCCGCAAGGGGCTGAAACTGCCGTGGGTGCCGCCTTGCGTGAACCGGTCCCTGGCGACCTTCGACGTGGTCGATCAGGAACTGGTCTACGCGCTGGGCGCGCTGAAGAACGTGGGTCTGGAGGCGATGAAACTGGTGGTGGCCGGGCGGGGAGACAAACCGTTCACCACGATGTTCGATTTTGCCCGCCGGGTGGACCTGAAGAAGGTCGGCAAGCGACCGTTGGAGATGATGGCGCGGGCGGGATGCTTCGACGTGCTGGACGGGAACCGGCGGCGCATCTTCGACTCGCTTGATGCACTCGTCGCCTATTCGGCGGCGATCCACGAGCAGAAGGCCAGCGCCCAGGTGTCGCTGTTCGGCGAGGCCGGGGACGACCTGCCCGAGCCGCGCCTGTCGCCCGTGCCCGACTGGCTGCCCGCCGAACGGCTGGCAGAGGAATTCAAGGCGGTGGGCTTTTACCTGTCCGGGCACCCGTTGGACGATTACATGCCCGCGCTGAAACGGCAGGACGTGGTGACGCTGGACGAGGTGACGGCCAAGGCCGAGCGCGGGCCGCTGGTGGCCAAGCTGGCGGGCGTGGTGGCCGGGCGGCAGGAGCGTAAATCGGCGCGGGGGAACCGCTTTGCCTTTGCGCAACTCAGCGACCCGACGGGGGCCTACGAGGTTACGATTTTCTCCGAGACCCTGGAGAAGTCTCGCGAATTCCTTGAAACCGGGTCGAAGGTGGTCGTCACGGTCGAGGCCACGATGGAAAGCGACCAACTGAAGCTGCTGGCGCGGGGCGTGATCCCGGTCGAGATGGCCACCGGCGGCAGTCCCGGTGCGCCTTTGGGGATGCGGATTTTCGTCGAGGACCCAGGCGCGTTGAAACAGATCGCCACGGTTCTCGGCGATGCGGCCGAAAAGATGCCCAAGGCCGCGCGCGGTCCGATCTACCTGCGCCTGTCCTCGCCCGGACTGCCGGGAGAGGTGGAAATGGACCTTTCCGAGCCTTTCCCGGTCACGCCCGAGATCAAGGGCGCGGTAAAATCGCTTGCTGGCGTAATGGCGGTCGAGGATTGCTGACCACAGCGGCCTTCCGCCGGGGCCTGTGACCTGTCCAAAGGGAGTGTGGACCTCGCCCGCCCTGCTGCGCTAGGACGGTGGGAAACCGTGCGGGGAGTAGGTATGCGCAAGCTGTGTCTGGGTCTGGGGATGGTACTGGCCGTATCGGCCTGCGGTGACCCGATGCGCAATGTCCCCCGTCTGTCCGAGGTCGAGGTGGCCACGGAGGCCGGTCAGGCGGACGTGCTTGCGCCAGAAGATTCGGGTGAGGCTCTGCCTCAGGTAGCGGCCTCGGGTGAAGCTCCGAAACGCGGGCTGTTGGGGTTCCTGAAGCGCAAGGCCGATGCGGCGACAGCGCCGGACCCCGCGGCGGACGCAATCACCGCCCCTGTGGCTGGCGAAGGTGCTGCGATGGGCGCGGAAGGCGCCGACGAGATCGTCATCGCCGTGTCGGATGATGCCCCTGCGGCTGTGCCGGAAAAACGCGGGTTGTTCGGTTTTTTTGGGGGGGGCGGCAAGGCTGAGGCGGAACCGGTCGCTGCTGCTTTGGGCTCTGCCGTCCTCGTGGATGCCGACACGCCCGCTGTTGAGTTGACCGACGTGGACGTTGCCGAAAGCGCCCCGGAAATGGCCCCGACGGCTGAGGCGGAGATCGCGCCCGAGGTTGCCGCAGAGGCCGCTCCTGCAAAACGCGGATTGTTCGGTTTCCTTCGCGCCGGGGCTGCTGCCGAGGGCGTTTCTGCTGCGCAGCCGACCACCCAAAGCGAAGCAGAGCCAGAGGTCCAGCTGGCTGTTGCCGTTCTGCCAGAGGAAAAACCCGCCCAGCGTGGCGGATTGTTCGGCGGCGGCAGACCCCGCGCCAAGGCTGGTGGTGCCCCGAAGCCCGGCGCGCCCGATTTCAAAGAGGTCGCCTTTGGCACGACCGTGCCCTATGGCCAGATCGCGCGTGTTTGTGGCGTTTCGGAATCCCAGCTGGGTGCAAAGACGCAAAGCTGGCCGGAGCGTGGGCGGGGATATGAACTGCGCGATAGCGCACCCGGGAGCACATCGGCGCGCAGCTATTATCTGACCGGGTTCAAGGACGGTTGCGCGCGGCAATTCACGGCTGCGCTGGTGATGTTCGGCTCGCCCGAAACATGGGAGCAGATCCACTATGGTCCTGCCGGGTCATCTCTGCCGGTGCTGTCTACCGACCGGGCGTTCGAGGACATCAAGGCGCGGATCTGCCGGGTGAAGAAGGGCCAGTCCTGCGGGTCGAAGATGTCGACGCTGGAAAAGGATACGGTGTTCGTGTCGTTCTACGAGCGGTTCGAGGACAACACCCGCTGGACCAACATCCTGTTGCACGACGGCGAAGTGGTGGCCCTGGACGGCAAGCGCTGAGGGCGGTGCCAAAACCTGGTACGGAGCTGGAAAGGCATTCCCCGGGTGCGGCCATGGGGCCGCATTCCACCTTGGCGCGGCAAGAGCTAACCTGTTGACCGGACAGGCAGCACAGGAGCGCGCGGGAGGCGCGGACCATGGATATCTTCCATTCCCCCGGCCGGACCCTGGCCAGCATCGTGATTTACCTGTTGGCCGTGGTGGCCATCGCGACCGGTGCCTACATGGCCGCGGGTTGGAGCCTGGGGGACAGCATCTACATGGTGCTTATCACGGTCTACTCGGTTGGCTACAACGAGGTGCATCCCGCAGACACAGCGTATTTGCGGGCGGTGACCGTTGGCACGATGATCTTTGGATGCACCGGGACCATCCTGCTGACCGGTTCTCTGGTGCAGGTCCTGACGGCGTCTCAACTGGACAGGATTTTCGGGAGGCAACGCATGACGCGGGAAATCGATCACCTGAAGAACCACGTGATCGTGGTGGGGCTTGGGCGAACGGGCATGATGCTGGCGCGTGAACTGCGGGCCGGGGGCGCGCGATTCGTTTTGGTCGACCGCGATCCGCAACGGATTGAGGCGGCAGAAGCGATGGGTTTCCTCTGTGTGCAGGGTGACGGTACCACCGAAGAGGTGCTGAAGGAGGCGGGTATCACGCGGGCGCGGACATTGGCGACTGTTATCCCCAACGACGCGGCCAACGTTTTCATCACGCTTTCGGCGCGCAGCCTGAACCACGAGATCAGTATCGTGGCGCGTGGCGAACTGCCGACGACCGAGGGCAAGCTGCGGCAGGCCGGTGCGGACAATGTCATTCTGCCCGCACACATTGGGGCCGAGAGGGCGGCGGAAGTGATCTTGTATCCAGACACGCAGAAGAGCCCGAGCCAGGCGGCTCTGCAGCAGGCGCGCGAGCGCGTGTTGCGCAGCATGGGGCTGGAGACCGACGTGGTCATTGCCCCGGAGGGAGGGGCTATGACCGGCCTGACCGTGGCCGAGATCGAAGCGCGTGCCGATGGACGGTTCCTCGTCGTGCAGCTGATGCGTCAGGGTGGCGAGGTGCTGCCCCGGCCGGACCCTTCGCTGAGCGTGGAGCGGGGCGACGGTGTCATGATCGTCGGGCGCAGCGTGGCCGGGATGCGCTGCCTCTTCGACGCTCCCGACGCTGAAGGGCTGGCTGTCTGATCTGTCCGTAGTGAGATCCGTGCCGACTCGAAGAATGAAAAACGACTGCGTACGTCCTCGACCGTCCTACCAAGGATGGAGGGGGTGGAGGCTTCGGGCAATTCGCTGAAAATGTGCTTCCGGGACGCCGCGATTGTCCCGGCTTTCGCCGTGGGGAGAAGCGCCGGAGTACCTGGCTGGCACTGAAGAGCGTGGTAGGTTCAGTAGTGTGGCGGGCGTTCGTCGCCTATAATGACGCCGCCGGGGGCGTCGGCTTCGCGTTCGGCCTCGCGGCGGATCAGCATTTCCATGCGCCGGGTGAGGGCGCGCAGTTCCGCGTCCTGTCGGGCCACGACGTCCGAGAGCTCGTCGACCGTGTTGTGCAGGTGGGCCACGCGTTCCTCGAGGATGCGGTTGGTCTCATTGGTGTCGGACATGGCATTCCCTCGCGGTTGGGCGTGGCGTGGTGATGTCCCTGAGTATTTGGCCCAAGGAGAAGCTGCAAGGGGCGGGGCTGCGACACGGGCTTTGCTTGCTACCTTGCGGGGGGTTCGGTAGAGGGAGCGCGACGGAGAAAACAGCCGGACGTTGACCAATGGCCAAAGACAAGAAAGCCCCGCGCCCCAAGGCAGAGACGCCCAAGGGATTCCGCGATTACTTTGGGACCGAGGTGACGGAGCGCACCGAGATGCTGCGCGCCATCGCGGCTGTCTACCATCGCTACGGGTTCGAGGCGCTGGAGTCCTCGGGCGTGGAGACGGTCGAGGCGCTGGGCAAGTTCCTGCCCGATGTGGATCGCCCGAACGAAGGTGTCTTTGCCTGGCAGGACGAGGACGAGAAGTGGATGGCGCTGCGCTATGACCTGACGGCGCCGCTGGCCCGCGTCTATGCGCAGCATCGCAACGATCTGCCCTTGCCCTATCGGCGGTTCGCCATGGGACCTGTCTGGCGCAACGAGAAGCCCGGGCCGGGGCGCTATCGCCAATTCTACCAGTGCGACGCGGATACGGTCGGCGCGGCGACGGTGGCGGCGGATGCCGAGATCTGCGCGATGCTGTCGGATTGCCTTGAGGTGCTGGGGATTCCGCGCGGCGACTACGTGGTGCGGGTCAACAACCGCAAGGTTCTGAACGGCGTGCTGGAGGCCATGGGCGTCAGCGACGAGGGGCGGGCGGCGGACGTGCTGCGCACCATCGACAAGTTCGACAAGGTCGGCGAGGCCGGGGTGCGCGAGCTCTTGGGCAAGGGGCGGCTGGATGCCTCTGGCGCGTATATCGACGGCGTGGGGCTGCGCGACGAGCAGGCGGAGCCGGTGGTGGCCTTCCTGACGTCGAAGCGCGAGACCAACGAGGCGACGCTCGAGGCGCTGCGCGCGGCTGTTGGCGCGTCGACGGTCGGGGCCGAGGGGGTCGATGAACTGGCCGAGATGGCGTCCCTGCTGGCCGCGCAAGGCTATGGCCCGGACCGGATCGTGATCGACCCGTCGGTGGTGCGTGGCCTCGGCTACTACACCGGACCGGTGTTCGAGGCCGAGCTGACCTTTGAAATCCTTGACGAAAAGGGCCGCAAGCGGCAGTTCGGCTCGGTCGCGGGCGGCGGGCGGTACGACGACCTAGTGAAGCGGTTCACCGGGCAGGCGGTGCCGGCCACGGGTGTGTCCATCGGCGTAGACCGCCTGCTGGCGGCGCTGCGCGAGAAGGGTCGCATCGGTGGCACCGAGCAGGGGCCGGTCGTGGTCACGGTGATGGATAAGGCGCGCATGGCGGACTACCAGGCCATGGTCGCCGAGCTGCGTCAGGCGGGCATCCGCGCCGAGGTCTACCTCGGCAACCCGAAGAACTTTGGCAACCAGTTGAAATACGCCGACAAACGCCTGTCGCCTGTCGCCGTCATCGAGGGCGGAGACGAGAAGGAGCGCGGCGTGGTGCAGATCAAGGACCTGATCCTTGGCGCGAAGCTGGCCGAGAATGCGTCCTTGGAGGAGTGGAAGGACCGACCCTCGCAATACGAGGTGCCGCGTGGCGATATGGTGCAGAAGGTGCGCGAGATCCTGGAGTTGTACCAGTGACCTTGGCGACAGTCCGGGCCAAGGCGGCGGCGCTGAAATCGCGGTTCGAGGCGGCAGGGGCGGTGTCGGTGGACTGTGCCGTGCTGCAACCCGCAGAGGTGCTGCTGGACCTTTACGGCGAGGACGTGCGCACGCGGGCCTTCGTCACCACGGACCCGGTGCGCGGCGAGGTCATGCTGCGCCCGGACTTTACCGTGCCGGTGGTGCAGATGCACATGGCCGAGGGGGCGGAGCCCGCGCGGTATACCTACGCGGGCGAGGTCTTTCGGCGGCAGGAGGAGCACCCCGAACGCGCGCCGGAGTATTTCCAGGTGGGCTACGAGGTCTTTGACCGCGAGAGCGCCGCTGCGGCGGACGCCGAGGTTTTCGCCCTGTTTTCCGAGGTTTTGTCGGACTACACCCTGCGTCCGGTGACGGGGGACATCGGTATCCTGACGGCGGCGGTGCTGGGGTTGGAGACCTCTGCCCCGCGTCGTGCGGCGCTGATGCGGCACATCTGGCGGCCCCGCCGCTTCCGGGCTTTGCTAGACCGCTATTCCGGGCGGGCGCCGATGCCCGCGTCCCGCGCGGCGCTTTTGGCGTCGGAGGATCCGATGGCTGCGGCCGGTCCGATGATCGGCCTGCGCGACGAGGACGAGGTGCTTCAGCGGGTCGAAATGCTGCGGCTGGACGCCTCGGAACCGATGCTGTCGGGCGAGCAGGTGGACCTGATCGACGCCCTGCTGAAGGTGTCCGAGATGTGCCCCTATGCCTTGGAGCACCTGCGCGACATCGCCGTGGACATGCCCGCGATTTCCGAGGCCGTGGAGGCATTTGAGGCGCGCTGCGAGGCGCTTCAGGCACGGGGCGTGGACGTGTCGCGACTGGCCTTCGAGGCCGGACACGGGCGGTCCTCGATGGAGTATTACGACGGCTTCGTCTTTGGCTTTTACTGCCCGCAGCGGGCGGATTGGCCAGCCATCGCCAGCGGCGGGCGCTACGACGCGCTGACCCGGCAGTTGGGCCGGGGCAAGGAAATCCCGGCGGTGGGCGGCGTGATCCGGCCCGGCCTGCTGGTCGAGATGGACGAGAAGGCCTGCTGCGCTCAGGAGTCCAAGGCATGACGATCAAGCTGGGGGTGCCGTCCAAGGGGCGGCTGATGGAGAAGACCTTTGACTGGTTCGGCGCGCGGGGCGTCGGGTTGGCGCGCACCGGGTCCGAGCGGGAATATTCCGGCGAGGTCACGGGTGTCGAAGGGGTCGAGCTGGTGCTGCTGTCGGCGGGGGAAATCCCGCGCGAACTGGCGGCGGGACGCATTCACCTCGGCGTGACGGGCACCGACCTCGTGCGCGAGAAGCTGGTGCAATGGGAGCAGAAGGTCGCGACGCTGGCGGAACTGGGCTTTGGCCACGCTGACCTAATCGTGGCGGTTCCGGCCTGCTGGGTGGACGTGGATACGCTGGACGATCTGGACGCGGCGGCCTCGGCCTTTCGTGCGCGGCACGGGTTCCGGATGCGGATCGCGACGAAGTATCACCGGCTGGTGCGGGCCTATCTGCACGCGGGCGGTGTGGCGGATTACCAGCTGGTGGACAGCCAAGGCGCGACGGAAGGGACCGTCAAAAACCTGACCGCCGAGGCGGTGGCGGATATCACCTCGACCGGCGATACGCTGCGGGCCAACCACTTGAAAGTGTTGCAGGAAGAGCCGGTGCTGCGCAGTCAGGCGACGCTGTTCCGGTCGCGTGTCGCCGAGATGAGCGATGAGGAGCGCGCGACGCTCCGGACGCTGGGCGAGATGCTGGGCGTCGAGTGACGTGGCAGGGCGGGGATGATCCCCGCCCTTTGTCGTTCAGGCGTTCAGCGCCGCGTCGATGTCTGCCGCAGAGTGGCGATTGGCGACAAAGCCCTCGCCGGTGCGGTTGACGATACGGCCGCGCTGGACGGCGGGGCGGGCCTTGAGCGTGTCGGCCCAGCGGATGACGTTCTTGTAGATGCCGACGTCGAGGAATTCACCCGCGTCATAGCTTTCGCCATGCACGGTGCGCCCGTACCACGGCCAGATCGCCATGTCGGCGATGGTGTAGTGATCGCCCACCATGAATTCGTTTTGCGCCAGATGGCGGTCGAGAACGTCCAGCTGGCGCTTCACCTCCATGGTGAAGCGATTGATGGGATATTCCATCTTTTCAGGGGCATAGGCGTAGAAGTGTCCAAAGCCGCCACCGAGGTAGGGGGCGGAGCCCATCTGCCAGAAGAGCCAGGAGAGCATCTCGGAACGGCTGTCCTTCGGGCCGAGGAAGGCGTCGAACTTCTCGGCCAGGTGCAACAGGATCGCGGCGGATTCGAAGACGCGGACGGGGGAGGCACCGGAGCGGTCCATCAGCGCGGGGATCTTCGAATTGGGGTTGATGTCGACGAAGCCGGACCCGAATTGGTCGCCGTCGCCGATCTTTATCAACCATGCGTCATACTCGGCGGCGTGACCGGCGGCGAGCAGCTCCTCGAGCAGGATCGTGACCTTCTGGCCGTTCGGCGTGCCCATGGAATAAAGCTGGAACGGATGATCGCCGACGGGCAGATCGGCGTCATGGGTCGGACCGGCGATGGGGCGGTTGATCGAGGCGAAGCTGCCGCCGGAGGGCTTTTCCCAGGTCCAGACTTTGGGCGGGGTGTAGGTATCGGTCATGGTATCTCCTGTCGCTTGGCGGCAGGTTAACGCATCGCGCGGTGGAGGGAAGGGCAGATGGAACAGAGGTCCTGTGCGCTGGTGCTGGGGGCGAAGGTGGTTGACGGGCGCGCCTCGCCCGCGCTGCGGCGGCGGGCGGAACATGCGGCGCGGCTGTGGCTGGGGGGGCGCGTGGGGCGGATCATCTGTTCCGGGTCGGACCGCTGGGGCGGGCCGTCCGAGGCAGCGGTGGCGGCTGCGGTCTGTCGCGAGATGGGCGTGCCGGAGGCGGCGCTGGTGCTGGAGGAACGCGCGGCGAATACCGAGGAAAACCTGCGGTTTTCCATGGGGTTGGTGGGGGACGCGCGGGTTGTCGTGGTGACGGATCGGGCGCATGGCGCGCGGGCGCGGTTGTTGGCGCGGCGGATGGGATGGGCGGTGGAGGTGTCCGCGCCGCCCTCTCCGCCGTGGTCGCGGGCGCGGGTGAAACGGGTGCTGCGCGAGGGGGTGGCGCTGGTTTGGGTTTGGGTGCGGGGGTGAAGGCTTTGCGTCGCAAAGCCTTGGTGGGGGAAGACTTTTCGGTCGAAAAGTCTTTGGATCAGGCGTCAGAGGATGCCGATGTCGGCGAGGGCGCTGGCGAGTTCGGGCGGAAGCGGTTCCTCGGCCTTGCGATGCGCGGGGAGGTCCGTGGGCGCGTCGGCGGGCGCGAGGTAGCGCCAGCCCTGAAACGGGCGTTTCGGCGCCGTCGTCGTGCGGATCAGGTCTCGGTCCAGAACGATGGCGCAGCGGTCGATGCCGTCCTGCCCGGTAACCTTTTCGAGCCGCAGGATTTTCTGGCGTGCCTGCACCAAGCCCTTGATAACCCAGAAGATCGAGCCGCCGTTCAGCACCTCTGCCTCGCGCTTTGGCCACATGCGGGTGACGTGGCGCGGCAGCCCTTTGGGCCAGCGCGGCGCCATGGAGGCCTGCCACGCGGCGAGGTCCTCGACCGACTCGGTGCCGACGGAGAGCTTGATGAGGTGGGTGGTGGTCATGGGCAGTCCCCGTGGTGGAGAGGCAAAGGATAGGGGCCTTGGCCGGGCGCTTCAAGGGCAGGGGTTAACGTGGGCCGATACGGTGTTTCTGACCGGAGCGCGCGCTGGGGTTAACCGGGCGACCGGTCTTTGGACCTACCATATATTGTGTTGCGCCGTCAGATGGCCACCGCGGGTTACCGAAACGTGAACGGATTTCGGCCCGCGTTAAGGTGAGTCGCGGCCGGTTTTCGGGGGTAAACCGGCCGGTTGTTAACTTTTGTGCCCGCTGTTCCGGGCGAACCCCGTTGCGTGGAAAGAAACACCGTTAACCCGCCTGGAAACGTCACGTCACACGGTGGAGCGGCTGTCGCCGTCGATGGGGAAGGTCTGGCCGGAGATCGACCGCGCGGCGGGGCTGGCGAGGAAGAGGCAGAGGGCGGCGATCTCTTCGGGCGGGACAAAGCGTTGCACCGACTGGTTGCGCAGCGCGCCCGCGCGTTCCTGTTCCAGCGTGGTGCCGTTCTGCGCGGCGCGGCCTGCGAGGACGCTTTCGATGCGGTCGCCTGCCACGGCACCGGGCAGGATGGCGTTGCAGGTGATGCCGTCGGGGCCGAGCTCCATCGAGAGGGTTTTCGTGAACCCGACGAGGCCCCATTTCGACGCGGCATAGGCGGCGCGGTTCGGGTAGCCGAAGCGGCCTGCGAGCGAGGACATGACGACGATCGCGGGATCGCTGCCCCGGCGCAGATGCGAGATGGCGGCGGCGGTGACGGCGAAGGTGCCGGTCAGGTTCAGGTCGAGCACGGCGCGCCAGTCGGCCAGCGGGTAGTCTTCGACCGGCGCGGTCGGGCCAAAGGCCCCGGCGTTGTTCACCAGCACATCGAGGCCGCCGAGCCGGGCGACGGCCCGTTCCACGGCGTCGGGCAGGGTCCCTGCCTCGGCCATGTCGGCGCGTGCGCCGGTGATGCCGTCCGTTGTCGTGATCTGGTCCAGCGCCGCCTCGTCGATGTCGAGCACGTCGACGCGGGCTCCGGTGGCGGCAAAGGCCAGTGCGATGGCGCGTTCGATGCCGTTTGCGCCTGCGGTCACAAGGATTTTCCGGGTCATGTCGCGTCCTCCTGCGGGGCAGGGTGCGCGGGTTCGGGAGGTGGCGCAATGGGCTGTCTGACGCAAGGGCAGGGCGGTTGCAGAGAAACTCCGCTGTTCAGCCGAAGGGCAGGATGTGGTATGGGTCGGCTTCCCGTCCTCCGAAATCTGGGGTGTGACGGGTTGTGGAATCACATCGGGGCGGGGTAACTGACCGCTCTTGCCGACAACTGGAGTCTTGCCGCTCATGACCCGCTTTGCTGCCCCCATCGCCGAACAGATCTGGGATATGAAATATCGCCTGAAGGAGGCCGACGGCACGCCGGTCGACAAGTCGGTGGAGGACACCTGGCGGCGGATCGCGCGCAGCCTTGCGCAGGCCGAGGCGAAGCCGGCGCTGTGGGAAGAGAAGTTCTACCACGCGCTGGAGGATTTCAAATACCTGCCCGCCGGGCGGATCACGGCGGGGGCCGGGACCGACCGCTCTGTCACGCTGTTCAACTGCTTTGTGATGGGGACGATCCCGGACACGATGGGCGGCATTTTCGACATGCTGAAGGAAGCCGCGCTGACCATGCAGCAGGGCGGCGGGATCGGCTACGATTTCTCGACCATCCGGCCGAAGGGCGCGCCGGTGGCGGGCGTGGCGGCGGATGCCTCTGGCCCGCTGTCCTTCATGGACGTGTGGGACGCCATGTGCCGGACGATCATGTCGGCGGGCTCGCGGCGCGGGGCGATGATGGCGACCATGCGCTGCGATCACCCCGACATCGAGCAGTTCATCGCGGCCAAGGCGGACTCGGCCCGCCTGCGCATGTTCAACCTGTCCGTGCTGGTCACCGATGACTTCATGGAAGCGGTGAAGGCCGATGGTCCCTGGGAGCTGAAGTTTGGCGGCGTGGTCTATCACACGCTCGACGCACGCGACCTGTGGAACAAGATCATGCGGGCGACCTATGACTATGCCGAGCCGGGCGTGATCTTCATCGACCGCATCAACAAGGCGAACAACCTCAACTACTGCGAGACCATCGCGGCGACGAACCCCTGTGGCGAGCAGCCCCTGCCGCCCTATGGTGCCTGCCTGCTGGGATCGATCAACATGGCGCGGCTGGTGGCGGAGCCCTTCACCGACGCGGCGCATCTGGACGAGGACAAGCTGTCCGATCTGGTCGCCTGCGCCATCCGCATGATGGACAACGTGGTGGACGTGTCGCGGTTCCCGCTTCCCGCGCAGGAGCAGGAAGCGCAGAACAAGCGCCGCATCGGTCTGGGCGTCACCGGCTTGGCGGATGCGCTGCTGATGTGCGGCCAGCGCTACGGGTCCGAGGAAGCGGCTGTCGTTGCCGAGGGCTGGCTGAAGGCCATCGCGCGGGCGTCCTACCTGGCCTCCGTGGATCTGGCGAAGGAGAAGGGCGCCTTCCCGCTGTTCGACGCCGAGAAGTACCTGGCCTCGGGCAACATGATGCAGATGGACGACGACGTCCGCGAGGCGGTGCGCAAGCATGGCATCCGCAACGCGCTGGTCACGTCGATCGCGCCGACCGGGACGATTTCGCTCTATGCCGGGAACGTGTCCTCGGGGATCGAGCCGGTCTTTGCCTATGCCTACACCCGCAAGGTGTTGCAGAAGGACGGCACCCGGACCGAGGAAGAAGTGGTCGATTACGCGGTCAAGATGTACCGCGAGTTGCACGGCGAGGGCGATCTGCCCGACTACTTCGTCAACGCCCAGACGCTTGCCCCGCTCGATCATGTGCGCATGCAGGCGGCGGCGCAGAAGTGGGTCGATTCCTCGATCTCCAAGACGATCAACTGCCCCGAGGACATCTCCTTCGAGGACTTCAAGGAGGTGTATCTGGCCGCCTATGAATCCGGCTGCAAAGGGTGCACGACCTACCGCCCGAACGACGTGACCGGGTCGGTCCTGTCGGTGTCCTCGGAGGAGAAGAAGGCGCCGGAGGTGGTTGCCAACGACGACGCCGAACCGCAGCAGCCCCATGGCGACGTAATCTACATGGCGGAGCCGCTGGACCGCCCGGAGCACCTCGAAGGTAACACCTACAAGTTGAAGTGGCCGGATTCGGAACACGCCATCTACCTGACAATCAACGATATTGTTGTCGCCGGGCACCGTCGGCCCTTCGAGGTCTTCATCAACTCCAAGAACATGGAGCACTACGCCTGGACGCTGGCACTGACGCGAATGATCTCGGCCGTCTTCCGTCGCGGCGGCGACGTATCGTTTGTGGTCGAGGAACTGAAAGCCGTCTTCGACCCGCGCGGCGGTGCTTGGGTGAAGGGCAAGTACATCCCCTCGATCCTCGCGGCCATCGGCGGCGTGATCGAGCAGCACCTTGTGGCGACCGGGTTCCTGGAGGGCGAGGGCATGGGCCTGAAGAGTGACCCTCAGGCGAAGGTCGTGGGTCTCGACGCACCGCGCGGTAAGGCCTGCCCGTCTTGTGGCCAGTTCTCGATGATGATGGTTGAAGGGTGCATGACATGTTCGTCGTGCGGTCACTCGAAGTGTGGGTGAGTTGAGGGGTCTGAACTGTAAGCCAGAAAAAGGAGAAGCGTGCGCAAAGAAAATTTAAGAGCTTGCGCAACACCTCGGTTGGCGATGAATTTCCGAGGCTGTCTCTACCTAAGATCCTGTAATTAATGTAAAATGGAGCAGCATTTCTGCTCCACTTTTGCTTCCGCATAGGTTGTTTTGACCTGTCCCTTTCAAAGGTCTTCAGGGATCTCTGACCGGAGGTATAGGCTGCCGAAATCGGCACCCTCCGGTGAGAAGGCCTGGATTCCACGGGCACGAAGTCTGGACGACAGCTGTTGCCACGACATGCCGTAATGAACCGACATGGTCCTGAGCGTGAAGAAGCGCACGTGAAATTCGGCGGCGTCGGTTTCGGAGATGTAGTCCTGGCGTGCGTGTGTCCGCGGGTTCATCATTTGGGTGGAAGGAGTATGCCCGTCGGTGATCAGACGCTTGAGTATCGTTGGATTGCCAATTCCAACGGATTTGGCGAACCGCTCGATGGTGAGCGCCGAAGCACTATCGTTCGAAAGCAGCGCCACGACTTCGTCATGGTCTACGTAGATGGCAGCGAAACCGTCGAAATCTGCATGGTTGCCCACACGGCGAATCTGGCCTTCGAGAATAGCGCGTACCACAGCACCTGGACGGATCTTGAGCCTTGCAGCGGACTCTGTTGCACAAAACCGTCTCTGAGCGGAGTTCCCCTTTCCCCGGACGGATTTATCCCACGACTTCTGTGACAGGGATTCCAAGGGCGGTGTAGCCGTTCAGAACGGCGATACGGACCTGAAGCTCAGCGACCTGTCGGTCGAAGTCCCGCGCCATGAGGCGCTGCCCCAGCAGTTTAACGCAGTGCATCTTGGTCTCGACGCGGCTTCGGCGGTGGTATCCGCTCCAGTTTCGCCAGATAGCGCGGCCGAGGTATTTCGAAGTTCGCAGGGCCTCGTTTCTGGCCACCGCACCCGCGGTGACGGCCTTCCACGACTTAGCGTTTTTGCGGGGTGGGATGACGGCATGGGCACCGCGGTCAGCGATGGCGTCGTGGCATTTGCGGGTATCATACGCACCGTCTGCGGTGACGCTGCCGATCGCCTCGTTCG